>JAYSRU010000155.1:0-12397 GCA_043720875.1 Crocinitomicaceae bacterium | reverse complement strand
GAAAACCTGCCGTTTTGTAATTTGCTGCGAGTGATTTTAAATCAGAAGTAGGTTGCTTTGAACAATCTTTGTCTGAATAATTCATTTTTTCGAACGGAACTAAACCTTTGTCTTTCATTTGCTCCATTGCCAGTTTTATATAAGAACCTTGACAATTTTCTAATGCAATTTGATTGTACAAAAATGAAGGACTAAAACGACACGACTTAGGATCTTTTCCGGTTCGAGAAGCTTCCAGAATAGTTCGTGCAGCATAAGCGCTTGCCCAAGCCACACAAGAACCTTGAGCGCCTTGATTTAAACGAGGTGGACAGAACCTTTCGAGCGAAACCATCTCTGGCAATGGATTTTTTTTGTTATCCGCCAATGCTTCATAAATTTCGGTATCGTTGTATCGTTTTTCGTCAAATTTTGTTCCTGTGCTAAAAAGGGAAGACAATTGCGACAATGAACCTGCTGCTGTTTTTCCTGAGTATTTGGTATACACAAAATAACCTATTC
Organism: Crocinitomicaceae bacterium; assembly: GCA_043720875.1. GTDB lineage: Bacteria > Bacteroidota > Bacteroidia > Flavobacteriales_D > Crocinitomicaceae > JAYSRU01. Next base: position 11,896 of record JAYSRU010000155.1, on the reverse strand, counting down.
CCGCAACGAGTAGGAGTAAAAGCATGATTTTAGGCTTTTTCATAATTAGGGGCAACAGAACTTTCACCAAACCGCCCAAACCGCCTGCTAATCCACCTGCTAATCCTGCATTTCCATTAGATCTCTTGGATGAACCTCTGTTTTCTTGACGCTCCGAACCAGGATTATCTTCTTCTATTCTTATTGGCATAAAACTGTATTAAAATTTGTTAGTTGCTGCTGTTAACCAAAATTATTAAAATGATTTAATTCCGCGCACCGGATACAAACCTGATTTATGGTAATTGGAGGCAGATCCGTCTGCGAAATCTAAGTAATAAGCAAACGTAGCATCGTGTTCGGTACTGCTCCAATAACGTACTAAACTCACCATGGTGTGCTTTCCTTTTTCTAATGCTTTTTGCACGTAATAACGATTTTCGTAAAGTTTAGTTAATTCATCTATGCTCGGCAAATACCATTCTTTCCCTAATGTTTTTACGTAGATTGCCGCCGGACTGTTTGTCATTAAACCCGTGTTACTCATTCCAGTTACTTTTCCATTTGCTTTTACAAGGGCAAGTGTTGATTGCCATGAAACAGGAATACTTTCACTTAAGGCAATCACTAAACCATGTTCTACTCCATCTTTCCCTTTCGACAATTTAAAGATGACTCCATCGCTAAATACTTCGCCTAAGAAATGCTTGTATTTTTTTGGTGGTGTTGGCTTCAACGTGTAAATGGGAAGATTAAACAGGCTATTATTTACCACAAATTCGCCCGTAAAAACGTGACTTTTGATTGTGTTTTTAAATTTGTTTGGCCCTGCGAATCCTATAAAAGAGATGCAAAAAAGCACGACCACACTTGAATAAAAATTCCCCATTATTAAATAAATTAAATTCATTCAAAGGTAGGGATATTTGGCTAATGTCAATCATAAAAAAGCTACGATATGTTCGCTTTATTTCAACGGATAAAGATTACTCAAGGCTTCTTTTAAAGTTCCATAGCCGAAATTAAAACCTGCGTCTTGTATCTTTTTTGAAGAAACGCGGCTTCCTTCCAACACAACAACTGACATTTCACCTAAAATTAATTTGAGAAGAAATTTCGGAACCTTCGGAAGAAACAATGGGCGCTTCAGTTGTTTAGCCAACGTTTGTGTAAATACTTTATTTGTAACATGATCTGGAGCTACAGCATTATATATTCCTTGAACTGAATCATTTTCGAGTATGAATTTGAAAATATTATTCAAATCCTCGAGGTGTATCCATGGCATAAATTGCTTTCCACTTCCAAGTAGCGAGCCGATACCATATTTAATAGGCGCAGCTATTTTAGTTAGAGCACCGTCATTCTTTGCTAGCACTACTCCAGCTCTCACAATTGCGACTTTTCGCGCCACCTTTTCGATTTCAAATTGTTTCGCACAATTTTCCCAAGCCACACAAACACTACCCAAATAATCATTTCCCGGTTCGCTTTCCTCGTCAAATGTTTCATCTTTGGTGTAGCCACCATAATATCCCGTACCAGAAATAGAAATGAACGAATCTATTATCTGCTGACGCTTAAGTAAGGCATCCAGTATTAGTTGTGCACTTTTGGTCCGACTCGTTAAAATAAGTTGCTTCCTATCCTCAGTCCACCGTTTATCTGCTATGCCCGCACCAGCAAGATGAATAACATGGTTCACATTATCCAACGCTCTAGGGTCGATGTAATTCGAATCGACATTCCATTCAAATTGATTTCCATTCGATTTTGATCGTGACAAAAATCTAATATCATAGTGATCTGACAGCTTTTCTGCCAAACTTTTTGCGACCATTCCGTTCGCCCCAGTTATTAATACTATTTGTTTCATGCTTATAATATTTTTGTGAACAAAATTCAATGGTACAAAAGAATGGCAAATACGCACAACAAAAGCCTGAATTTTGAAAGATTAACAAAGTTTATGTTATCTCATTCATGGATAATTTTCAACCTAACTAGTCATAAATTTACTTTATCGAACCTTAATACATCTGCTTCTGGCAAACCTTCATGAATAAAAGATTGTGCACCCATTGTTTTTGAAAAACCAAAACGCTTATAGTAGCGTGCAAGCGACAGAGAACAAACGCCAAAACCAGTTTCAAAAGACTGAATATCTGTGCAATAGTTAACAAACGATTCTATAAGTCCAAACAGCACCGTACCCGATTTGCGGAATTTTTTATGAATTGCCAATTTTCCCACCTCACCGATCTTTTTGCCTTCTAAACTTTGAATAAACCGCTCACTCCATAATTTATCCGGATAATATGCTTGAAAAGGAAATTTTGTCTGTTTAGGTGATACAAAAAGATTGTTTTGGAGCACAATTTGACGCATCCAAGGCGTGAAACTGGTCTCTGTTGCATTTGTAATTCTAATACAGGCAATTGCTTCATTGTTCAAAAAGGCTCCAAAATGATACGCGTTTATATCAAACTCGCTAATATCAAAAAAGGCCGTTTCATCTACCATTCCACTCAAAAACGCGTCATTCGCGTACACAGAAAACCTAAGACGCAACAAGGATTCTAGTTCAATTAAACTGTTTGGTTCACGGAACAAAATACAATTAAGATCGTTCATTATTATTAAGCATCAAACATCGTTATGCCACAAAGGAATCTATTTTTTTTTAGCAATCACCTACGAACAAGCATAAAAAATTTAGATAAATCAAAAACGCACTCGATTCCAATCAATACTTACATCAGAACCTACCGCAAGCAAAACTGAAGAAGGAGCAACCTTATTTAAACCTGAAAATGCCTCCCCGTAAAACGACGAAAAATCGCACGTCACGTTAAACTCGAGCACCTTATGAATTTTCCATGACGGATGACGAATTCTGTACTCTAAACTTTTTGATTGATCAACTTTTGTGTAGCCAAAATAGTGTTCAAAAATAAATTCTTCGATACTATTTTTGGTAATTGCTTTGACATCATTTGAAGCAACAACCTTCATTCGATTCCAATACGTTTTGACTTTCCACTCGTATTCAATTTCCTTCGTGTTGTTTTTTGAAACCCAGTTGTGTTTTGTTGGAATTGCCACGTAATGTTCTTTATACAGCTTATTTGCAACAAAGGCCACAATTTTATTAGGCACGGTTTCGTTTATAAAAACTACCCCTCGCCTCTTTACCCCGTTAACGGTACGCACTACATAAAAACGCAAATTCACTTCTTCAAAGTTTCCCAATAAAGGGATCGGAACACCAAAAATTGAAGTTTTCTTGAACATAAATCCAACGAGTGAAACATAAGACTTCCCAAGGTAAAAATCTAATTCAACACCCTTAGGTAAATAAGGCGTTAAGATGGCCGGGTCAATTTCATAATTGACCATGATCAGATTTTGCCAATTTGCGGTTAGAAAAGTTCTCATAATAATCGGGTTTGGTAGGATGTATTGCTCTTAGCGTTTGATTTGGGCTCTACTGTTTTTATTTTCTTTGCGGACTTTTTTTTAGTATTTACGTGCTTTTCTAAAATTCTTTTGCCTTCAAGTTTTACATCCGGATTTCTCCTAAAACTCCAAACTGTTGCCGATGCGCGTTTCCTTGTTTCTTCAACATCTACGATGGGAAATGGATAATTCACTCCAATTTCACACGCATACAGTTGTTGTTCGATGGAACTCATTTTATGAGGTTCATGAATAAATTCAAGGGGAACGTTAACAAGCTCTGGCAACCATTTTTTTATAAATAAACCCTCGCTATCGTGATCGTATGAATTTTTTACCGGATTATAAATCCGAATTGTATTTATACCTGTGGTTCCACTTTGCATTTGTAGTTGTGGGTAATGAATACCGGGCTCATAATCTAAAAACTGTCGCGCCAAAAAATGTAACTCCCGCCAATCTTGCCAAAGGTTAAACACAAAGAACGAAACAACCATAGCTCGCATTCTAAAATTTATATATCCTGTTGCTACCAAGCAACGCATGCATGCATCAACAATTGGAACACCTGTATTTCCAATTTGCCAGGCAGAGATATACCTGTCATTTTTTGGTTTAATCAGTCCATTGTATGCTCTGTTTATATTTTCAAATTCATATCGGCATTCATCTTCAAATTTTTGAATAAAATGACAATGCCAATGCAGCCGCGAAATAAAATTTGAAAGTGCTCTTTTATTGAGCGATTTTTCATACCGTTGCCGGGTATATTGATACACCATGCGCATACTTATATTCCCATATGCCAAATACGGAGACAGACGACTACAGCCTGTTCTGCTTAGCATGGGTTTACTAATGTGTTTACTGTAATTAGCGTGGCGCTCTTGAATAAAGCTATCAAGATAACGCCAAGCCCAATACTCGCCACCTTCTTGAAAATTCTTGTTTCGTACTGTAATTTCTACAGGTAATTCTGCCCCTTTCAACGCATTGAAAAACGCTATATTGAGCGTAACTAAATTCCATTCATGCTCATGGACCATTTTAGGTTGAGCTTTCATTTTTGCATCCCACAACTTTTCCCAACCTGCTCGTGATTGAAGTTTTCGCACGATTCCATTGGTTTGATACTCATTCCAAACAACCTTATTTAAACGGAATAACGATCCTATATTTTTATCTCGCTCGAACGTCAGTCCATTCCCGATTTCTTCTGAAGAAAAAACAGTTTTGATAGAAAATTCTATCAGTAACTCTTTAAACACAAACAGGGCTTCTTGATGAAAAATATAAATTTGAGCATTGCGATTTTTTAGTTTCGCATTCATTTCTGTCAATGATTCATGAATGAATCTCCAATGCCTGGTATCACTATCCTCGAAAGCCATGACCGATGGTTCAAATAGGTAGATTAAGACCACTGGTAATTCTGATTTTTGGGCATTATAAAGCGCTTCATTATCAGTAAACCTCAAATCTCTTTTAAACCAAACTACATTTATTACTTGTTTGTTCATTTTGTTTTGTCAAACACCTGTTTCTAAATCGCAGTTTTTTATGCGCTTTAGTGCATCGGATGTCAAATGTAATCGCATATAAAAAGGATTGAAAAAAATTTAAATTAATTAACACGACCAAATTTAATAAATGTAACAAAATAATGCGTTCAGGTGTCACATATTAGCAACATATTAAATTAACATTTATTAGTCCAAAAAATGGATTGTTTACTAGATTTTATGTCCAATTTTGCATAGAATTTTAGAAGAATAAAATTCAAAAACGTGAAACAAATATGTTTTTTAGATCAAGGAACGTAAAATGGAAAAAGAAAACAAAATAGTTGAGGTTAAAAATCTAGTAAAGTATTACGGAAAATTTTGCGCACTAGAAAATGTAAGCTTCGATGTATTTGAAGGTGATATTTTTGGATTTTTAGGTCCGAATGGAGCAGGAAAAAGTACAACCATTAGAACAATTCTATCCTTGATCAAGCCAACATCAGGTGAGATAAATATCTTTGGTAAAGGTTTAGAAAAAAATCGAAATTTTATACTTTCAAAAATCGGATGTATTGTTGAAAAACCTGATTTCTACAAGTACCTTTCTGCTGAAAAAAATTTAGAACTTTTTGCCCGGATTTCGGGTAAGTCGCTGAATAAAAAAGATATCCATGAACTTATTGATTTTGTGGGATTGAAAGGTCGAGAAAGAGATAAATTAAGTGGATTTTCGCATGGGATGAAACAACGATTGGGCATTGCTCAAACGCTGATTAATGACCCCGACTTAATCGTTTTAGATGAACCTACCACAGGTCTTGATCCGCAAGGAATAATTGACATAAGGAATTTAATACTTCAATTAAAGAATGAACGAAACAAGACGGTCATCTTATCGTCACACATTTTATCGGAGATTGAATTGATTGCCAACAGGATGATCATTATTAATAAAGGAAAAACGCTTATCGAAGGTAGTGTTTCGGAACTTTTAAATGGTCAAGAATTGATTGTTGCCTTTACTGTTGACAACCCTCATTTGGCCAAAAAACTATTAGTTGAGCACAACTTGTGGGACACTGCCAATAGTCAGCTAAATGCTCAATTATTTTTGCATACACAGGAAGATAATATTCCTAAGATCAATACCTTATTTTGCGCTAATGGAGTGCAAGTTTTCTCTATCGAGAAGAAACGAAAACTAGAAGATTATTTTTTAAAATTAATAGCAAGCTGATGTTTTGGAAAAGCACGTATAACGAATTAGTTAAAATATCATTTAAACCGAGATCTTATTTAGGTGTGGGTGGCATTTCATTGATCATAATTCTAATATTATTGGCCATGAAGCTAGATGGCTCCTTGTACATAAAATTACTTACCGGCCAATTTGATGAAGCTTTATCGTTTGAAGGAAATATTTTAAACGGAAACTTAATTGCTTTTCTAATTATTCAAATGTTAATCATTCATATTCCTTTACTCGTTGCTTTTGTTACTGGTGATTTGGTTTCGGGAGAATCTGCTATGGGTACGATTCGTTTCTTACTCACCAAACCTATATCGAGAAGCACAGTGCTGTTGTCTAAATTCATGGCGAGTTGTATTTACACCCTTTTACTCGTATTATGGCTTGCTTTTCTAGCCCTTGTTGTTAGTCATTTTGTGTTTGGTTCGGGAGATTTAATCGTGTTAAATTCGGATGGATTGGTTATTTTTCAAGAAGCAGATGTTTTATGGCGCTTCGTATTAGGATTCAGTATTGCCTTCTTGTCACTTGTAACAGTTGCCACTTTATCGCTAATGTTTTCTTGTTTTTCCGAAAATTCAATAGGACCAATAGTAGCAACCATGGGGATAATAATTTTATTTACTATTATTGGTTCACTCGATGTGCCTATATTCGACACAATACGTCCGTATTTGTTCACTACACACATGGCTGCCTGGCGCTACTTTTTTTCGCAGCCACTTTCGGTAGATGAAATTATCGAATCTATATTGATTCTCTTTTCACACATTGTTTTTTTCCTTGGGATTGCAGTTTATAAATTCAACAAAAAAGACATTTTATCTTAATCACATGAAAAATCAAAATTTCCTTTTCATTCTATGTGTTTTATTCACATTTGATAGCAGTGCACAATCGGCCAATAAGTTATTGAACTCTGTATATAAAAAAATTAATTCTGTTGCAGATTACTCTGTCGACATCAATGTAAAACTTGATATTCCATTTATTAAGATGCTTCCTGTTAAAGCGAAAATATTTTACAAAAAAGAAAATAATAAATTTAAAGTAGATTCAAAAAGTATTGCAATAATACCAAAACAAGGTTTTGTGCAATTAGGTAAATTGATTGCTGACACCAGCAGTTATTCTGCCTTGCTGCAATCCACAGAAAAAGTAAATGAAATCAAAACGCACCTTATAAACATCATACCCTCCAGTGACACAAGTGATATTATACTAGGGAAAATTTGGATGAATGAAAAAGACTTAGTCATTACTAAATCTGTCATTACCACAAAATCAAACGGTACAATAACGACAGAATATTTTTATGGCGACCAAATTCAGTACGGTTTACCAAACCTGATGAAATTTGAAATTGATATGAAAAAGTTTACTATTCCGAAAGCGATAGCAGCCGATATCAACACCAAAAAGAAAGCAAGTACTTCAAAAAAATCAAATAAAGGTCGAATTCAAATAAGCTTATCAAATTATAAAGTGAATAAAGGTTTAGCCGATTCGGTATTTAAAAAGTAGGCATTTCAACATGCTTTTGATAACCAAAAAAGTGAAAAAATAAAATTATTTTTTCACTTTTTATTTACAGTTATTCATAGCACGAACTCTTTTATTTACTTAAAAATGAAGAGAACATCCAAACCAGTTTTTCTTGTTCCCGAATGTAATCGCTCATCAAAGCATTGGTTCCTTCATCGTTTGCTTCTGAAGAAATCAATAGCAATGAACGTTGCTTTAAAATCAATATTTCCAAGGCACCCAAAATAGATTGAACTCCCCTCTTTCCATCAGCTACATTTTTCAATACTTTAATTTTTGTACACTTCTTATAGTCTTCGAATGTATGCAAAGGAGTTGAACCGAGTGTCAATATACGCTCTGCGATATCATCGACTTTAATTAAGAGATTATTGTAAAGTTCTTCATATTTAAGGTGCAATTCAAAGAATTTCTCACCCCTTATGTTCCAATGCAATCCTCGTGTGTTTTGATAAAAAATCATGTAATCAGCCAGCAAATTATTTAAGCCTTCTGAAAGCTCTTTACTTTTACTATGGTCTAAACCTATGTTGTTTTTTGTTGACATAATACTAATTTTAGTTGAAAAATAGAAAGCGGGACCACGAAACATTAAAGCACAATGTTCACCAGCTTAATTCTAAACTGATATCTACCGTTCCAGAAGCAACATAATTACTTTTCTTTTTTAGGCGTTTCAGCGATAGCAAAATAAAAACCAAATCCAAAGATAAGGGTAATCAATCCGGCGAAGTAAGGTATGATTTCAGTCATTTTATGAGTTTTTGATTAGTTTTAAATAAATACCAAATGCTAAAATAGAAGGAACCCACAAGCCTATAAAAGTGCCGTCTTCTTTTTCACCTTGAAAAAAAAGAAATTCCGAAAAGATTAACGATAATAAAGCAGCTACAAACAATAATTTGTCGGCCAAAGTAAATTTTTTGAACATATCTTAGTAATTTTTGTTTAAATATAGTCCTAAAATGTTAAACAGAATAAAAATTAATATTTTTTATGATTCAAGGTAGTCTTAAAAATACTGAAGCATAAATGATCTAAAAGAGACGATATATTTTTGAAACCATTAAACCTCAACCCCAATAACACAAACATCGTCTATTTGTTCTAGCTGGCCTTTCCACCTTTCGAAAATTTTAGCTATCACTTTCCCTTGCTCTTCCATTGATTTATCTTGTACTTCAATGAGTATTTCTTTTAATTGTCGGTACATGAATTTTTTGCCTTTCGCTCCACCAAACTGATCCGCGAATCCATCTGTAAAGGTGTAAATTCTATCTCCTTTTACTAAGGGGATTTCAAATTCGTTAAACGCTATAAGCTTATCGTAATAGATGCCCACTGGATGCCTGTCCCCTTTAAATTCAAATAATTCGGGCACTTCTGTTATGTTACGCACCACGTACAATACATGGTTTGCTGCTGCATAAGTTAAGGTCATATTACTTGAATCCAATACACATAAAGTCATATCCATGCCGTCTTTTTGTTCGCCTTCAGCGCCTGTTTGTCGAAGGGCCGAAATTACCTTTTCTCGCAAACGTGAAAGAATTATAGCGGGTGAAAGTAAACCTTGTTCGTTTACTAATTCGTTCAACATCGACATCCCCAACATACTCATAAAGCCCCCGGGAACACCATGTCCCGTGCAATCAACTGTTGCGTAAATGGTTTTAGTTGCGTTTTTCGTAATCCAAAAGAAATCGCCTGAGATCACGTCTTTAGGTTCAAACAACACAAACGACGCATCAAAATTAGAAGCAAAATCACTTTGAGTGGGCAAGATTGCAAATTGAATTTGGCGTGCGTAATTGATACTGTCGGTTATTTCTTGGTTCTTTACTTGGATCGTATGACTTTGAGATTCGATAATATTGTTTTTTACTTCAAGCTCAGTGTTTTTGGTATTCAGGATGGTATTAGCACCTTTCAATTCTTGCTGCGACTTATTTTTCAAACGGTATTGATAGATGCTAAAAATCAAGAGTAAACTTAAGATGACCAGTATCAATGCCCCACCGAGAATTATATTTCGCTGTCTTTTATTTTTTTGCCTTGCCACCTCTTCTATTTTCTGTTGTTTTTGCAATTGAAACTCTTCCTTGCGTGCAAAGGTGAATTCTAATTCTTGTCGCACCAATTCTTTCGATTGATCTACGTTGTATAAACTATCTTTCAAATAGGTGAATTTCTGAAAGTGAAACAACGCTTTATCACTCTTTCTTTCTTGTTCAAACCCTGTACTTAAAAGGAAATGCGCATCCTTCATCATGGAAAGTAGTTGTAGTTTTTTTGAAATATCGAAAGCCGTTTGCGCGTTACTAATCCCTTGTGAGGTTTGCTTTTTATAGAGTTGAATTTCCGCTAACAATAAAAGTGCGGAGGCCATGCCTTCTTGATCTTTCAATTCCGTTCGAATACTCAAACTACTGTCAATGTGCAGCAATGCTTCTGCTGTTCTATTGGTCAAAACATAAACCCGGGCAATATTTTCGTGCACCAATGCCACTCTATTTTTTATTTTTACTTTTTTACTTAGTTCCAATGACCTAAAATGGTAAAAAAGTGCTTCGGTGTACTTTCCTTTCTTTTGATAAATCTGCCCAATGTTGGTATATCGTCCAGTGATGCATTGCTGGTCGCCCAATTCTTTACAAATACTCAAGCTTTTTAATTCTGAATCGAGCGCTTTATCCAGTTCGCCCAATTCATTGTACACTTTGTACATTGTTAAGTAGGAATTCGCCAAACCACGTTTGTCTTTAATGCGTTCACGAATTTGAATGCTTTTTTGGATGTAATCGATTCCTAATACGTAATTATCTAAATGCGAATAACATAAGCCTAGAAATGAATAACATGCAGCTAAGCCCATATCATCGCCTATTTCTTTGCGAATTAAAACACTCTTTTTTACATATTCTACACATCTTTTATATTCGCCTAAATCGGAATATAAGGAACCGATATAATAAAATGCTGCACCTAAAGCATACTTATCATTGGTTTCTGTTGCCAAAATAACTACCGAATCGAGGATAGTATTCGCTGCCTTATAATCATTTAAAGCGCCCAACGCTTTGGCCTTAAAATTCAAGGCGCGTAAGGCAAAACGATGCTCTTTTTTTAGTAGCAATAGCGCCGAATCACACCAACTAATGGAAAGCGAGAATTCACTTTCGTTGTATGCAATGTTGGCTGCATAAACAAAAAGCGCAGACTTTTCGACTGGTTTAACCGTTATAGACTTTAAGCGTTTTAGCTTGGCTTTTGCTATTTCGTATTTGCCTATCACTATGTTTTGATAGACTGCAGTTATTTGTTTATTGAAGACACCTTCTTTAGCGAAACAATAATCTATTAACCACTCTTTTTCAGCATTTGTCTCCGATTTTTGAGCATAGCTATTGCTGGACAGTACGAGCGTTGCCAAAACAATAAAAGTGTATGAAAGAAAGTTTTTCATTTGCACACGAATATACACTTCAACTTTTAGATTTCAACGTTGTTCGTTCTAATTATTACAAATTTCCATGAGCAAACAAGTAAAAGCGAGTATTGGCGTAAGACCTCTTTGAAAAAATAGGAATCAATATACCTTAACTTTTCGTAATTCTATAACACCAGAAAGATGACCTTCTTTATGGCGATAGGAAAAAATGATACATTTTTACTTTCAAAATTTAACCTACCTTCGTAAGGTGAACATTAAAAATCAAACTATGAAACACATCCCCTCTTTCCAAAAATTCTGTCTTCAGTATTTCGTATATGTTTTTGTGTTTTTTGTCAATCAACAAGCCAATGCGCAAGTGTACAGAGAAATGATGAACGACATGTCTGTTAACTTTTACGAAGTGGTAACAGAAGCCGAAAACTATTTTCAAAATCGATTTCAAGGAAAGGGTTCAGGCTACAAAGATTACTTAAGATGGAGTATTGCCAATGAAGCTAAATATTACCCTTCTGGAGATCGAAGTTTAATTGATCCATTTTTCGCTGCGAATGCTTACAAAAACTTCATAACTAACAATCCATCGCCTAAAAGTTTATTCAATACTGGATGGGAAGAATTGGGTCCCAATTTTGTTGAACAAATCACAGGTCATTACTCGGTAGGTTTGGGCCGCAGCTGTTCGTTTTACATCGACCCAACAAA
>JAYSRU010000154.1:0-12462 GCA_043720875.1 Crocinitomicaceae bacterium | reverse complement strand
GGTGCACCGGCTCCACCGGATGCTCCACAAGGTTCGGTTCCTGTGAGTGACATTCCCATTGGACTCCCAACAGCACCCCCGAAATTAAAGTTACAACACACTTCAGTGCCAGGGCAACCGCCTGATATATTATAAAGCACCCAATCATATTCTACATTTCCGAGTGGATCCACTAAAAACTCTAATGATCCGGTTAATCCAACGGTAAATTTATAAAAAAGTGGGCGTTGAAATGGAGTTGGGAAACATAAAGGAGTAATAACAGCTGCGTTTGCGGGGTAAGGGTTTATTGTAAAGCTGTTTGTTGTGCATAAAGTAGCAGCCGTTGCACATGTTCCACCAGGAATTGGAGGAGGAGTAAGACTGTTAAAGCATGCTTGAAAATTCCCATTTACACCATTCGATTCAACAGAAATCCATATTTGAGTTCCAGGAGTACATACAAAAGAAGTAGTAACGGGAGCAGCCCCAACGGCAGCCCCACAATTTAACAAAGTAGGAGTAGCACAGCCACCGGTCATGAAAGAAGCGACCATGCTTGTTGCACCTCCAGTTGGTGTAACCGTTACTGAATTTGAAGATCCAGTTGCTACGAATGTATACCAAACTTCATTTCCAGGTGCTCCGGTATCACAACCATTGGTAAACAAGTCTGAAGTTGCTCCAGTATTGGTAGAATTGATACAAATAGTTCCAGAAGATGGAATTGTTACAACTTGAGCAGTTGCGCATGCATCATTTGCAGGCTGAGCCCATAGCGTTTGTATGGTGCATAAAACACCTAAAAAGGTAAAAAGTAATTTACTTAACATAAATAATTTCTTTAGTGATGAATTCAGAATGATCAATAGCTGATTGAGGAATAATTACTAACGTCATGTTGTTGCTGTATACAAAACGCACAACTTCAGTGGCATGTCTTTTTTCAGTTATAAGGTCGCACATATTAATATGTGCGCTTAACGGTAAACGCGTATTCGTTTCAATATGAAAAGTTCCACGTAAGTGATCGCAAAAAATATAGGGAGTTTGTGATTCAGTACCAGGTGTTTGAGCGTTAAAACCCAAGGAAATTAGGAGTGCAAACGAAAGTAGTATTTTTTTCATTTAAAGGCAGTTTTATAGTTGACGCAACTGTTTAGCGATAGTTGTGCGCCAAATGTACAACTTTATTAACATTTTTTACACAAACTGTACAATTTAGCGATTATAGTGTAGCTTGTATTGATTTAAAAAAGTAGCATTATGAAAAAATTAATATTGCTTAATGGCTCCTTTTTCAGTTGGTTTTATATCTAATATCCACGTAAAGTATCCTATAAAGTGTGAATCGAAAAAACCTTTTTTTGTATAGTTTGTTGCAGGTGTATAAATGCGCTGATTTTTTTGAATTCCAGCCACTGATGTTTGCGGTGCAACTCCATCTTGCAGACAAGGAGCATCTCTTTCACCTTTATTAAAATTACTCCCGTATTGAAAGATGGATTGCCATTCCTTTGGAATAACTGTACCCGCCTTAGCATTTTCGGGCGCGATAATATAGAATGAACCGAAATTAATATGTCCACGCATCACCTCAATCATCCCTAATGAGTAGGCAAAGCCCATGCTGTGTGCAACAATAAACAGCGTATCGTTTTTTGAAGTATTAGGCAGTTCATTTAATAACTGAAGCAAATTTCTCCCAGCAATTTCTCCATTTTTTTTTCGATTTTCGAACCCAGTAGAATTGGATTTAATGGGTAAAAGACTGTAGGTTTGAACAGTTCTGGATTTGAACAGCGTATTTTTCACCAATGTGGTTGTTTTGCAATGATGTCGCTTAATACCGCAGCGTTTCGGGTATACGGCGGAATTATAAGAGAAGTTTAATAAACTTCTATAATTAGAGGTTTCTACAGAATGGTGCCCGTCTGCATAGTAAGCTTCAGAAGGATTGATGCGCTTGCTGAGTAAAACATCGATCTCTCCCCAAGGACGCCAATAATTGTAGCGGTCATAATTGTATAGGTTGTTAAAAGTCTCAGGAAATTCAAGTCCTTTTCTTTCAATATCAGCAATATTTTTATCTAATGAATTGCTTAATGAGGTTGGACGATAACCATTTACAAAAACTAAAATTCGCTTGGGTATGTCTTTTAGCATTAATTTGTTAGTGATGTCGGTCCCTAAATGATTGTAAACGTTTTGGGAAATAAATTCGCCTTTTTGTGTGTAGCAATCCACTACCTGATAATGACTTTGAGACTGAATAGTTAATTTGTTATTTCTCAATTTTAACGCTTGGCTAGCTGCTACAAACCTTAACTCGGTTATTTTTTGATTCTCATCGACGATGGCTTTGAAATAACAAACTTGTTCAACATGTTTAACTTCATATTGTCTTCCTTTTTGAATTATGAATTCAGAGCCAATGTCTTTTTCTGATTTTCGTTTAGGATGAACTGTTTCGCTAATTTTCTGAACAACTGCGTAAGGTTTAAAACCAGCAAATTCTTGAATTTCCCCTGCTTTTACTTCATACAATGCATATCCTTTGTCGATCATAACGAAGCAGAGAAGTAAGAAACAAGTCGTGATAGATAACCAAGCGAGACGAATGGTTGATGTAAAAATCCAAGATCTCTTCGCAGCTAAATAAAATCTACTAAGCTTAAGTTTCTTTCGAAATTTGAACCAAAAAATACAAGTAAGGAATAAACTTAAAAAATGAAGTAAATTGATATCCCATTTTTTAATTGTGAATAAAACTTTGTAAAAAAAGTGACGAATCTCGAGGTGATAGGAGTAGGTGTTTTTTTTTATAAGGTCTTTTTATGGATGCTAGGAAGTTACCATTTTCGATTTTTATGCTCCCGTCTTTGTTGGTTTTCCAAAAGTAATAAGCAATTAATCCATTGCTACTCGCCACGTTTTCATAGTCATCGTAAAAGGACCCAATTGCTGGTATGTTTTGAAGCTGATTCCAAGCTTCCTCATTGTTAATAATGTTAGCTTTAAAGTCCAATAAGTGGCTTGTGTCTTTTGGGTTAACTGCGGCATATCCATAAGAAAATTCATTTGCTATGATTCGCGCTATAGATTTCGAGGATCCAGCTTTAATAAATCCTAAAGATTTTGAACGTACCGAAAATCCTTCAAGTGTCTCGTTAACAAAACCGTCAATTAGGAAGTAACATGGATTGTTGTCTTTTTGAGGATGCTTAGCAAAATACAGATCTCTAACCTCATGCATTTGGGTGGTATAAGCAGTTCGGCTTGCATTTGGGTTATCCAATTTATCAGTATCCTCTTTTTTTACTATGCGTGGATGGATTGCTGTTATTTCGAACTTAATATTGGCGAATCGAAACATATAATTAAGTTCTCGTTCTATCTTAGGGCAATTGTAACGCGTTGATTGCGTGGGAATAATTCTAATTGAATACACCTTTGGTGGTAAAACGCGTACGGCGATTAATCCAATTGTATTGCCATCATACGCCACATCTATTGTGTAATCTGTGAATGATTCTGGGAGTAATAATTCATACTTGTTTGTACTTAAAAGTGTAAATTTGAGTATTTCATGTGTATTTTTTATCCGTAAAATTAGGTTGTTAGATGCAAGAAAATAATTATTTTTTTCATGGAAGATTAAACGCGATGTTGAGCCTTGAGCAATAGATTTGACGGCTAAGAAGCCAGCTGTTTTTGTATTTTTATTTCTTTCTCTTAGGGTGCTAGAACATGTATCAAGGCCATAAACTTCGTTGGTATCTTTTTCAAACAATAAATGTACAGGTGCAGATTGACCGGATAACGATAGTTGAAAAAATAAAAGCGATATGAAAAGTAAAAATTGGGGCATGTACATAGCGTGATGAGTACAAAATTACCTAAAAAATAGTTGTTGGGATGTAATAAATTATTGGATTGATATTTATCTGATTGTAAGGTGATAAAAGTCACTTTAAGTGTTGATTGGGGAAACTACTTTTGATTTAAAGAAAGTGGAAATGAAAAAAGTTCTGAAACTAGCATGGGTATGTCTAATTTGCTTGAGTACCATTTCCATTATGGTGTATTTATTTAATTGATTTAAAAAAGGGTTGTTATGAAAAAAAATATGGGAAACGTAGATAAAATTGTTCGTTTGTTATTGTCGGCGTTGATGATTGTTTTGTATTTAACCGATGTTGTTTCGGGCACAGTTGGCATAGTTTTAATTGCATTATCGGCTGTTTTTGTATTAACTAGTTTAATTGGATTTTGTCCATTGTATAAAATTGTGGGATTGTCTACATGTCCAGTTGAGAAAAAATAGGAACTAACAAAATATTGTATTTTGATTGTAAATGGTGTCTGTGTAAATGGATGCCATTTTGTATTTTTGTTGAAAAAGAATCGACTCAAGTTTCTGTCAAATTTTAATACATAGAAAATGTCCCAAAACGAAGTAAGTTTATACGAAGATAAATCGTTTGAAAATAAGGATTTTTCGAACAAAAGTTTAGCCAATGGTGAGTTTAACAATTGTGAATTCAATAATTGTGACTTTTCGAAAAGTGACTTAAGTTACAACGACTTCGTGGATTGTAAATTTACTGAATGTAATTTCTCGCTTGCTAAGTTTAATGGTGTTGGGTTGAAAGATTGTAAATTTATCGGCTGCAAATTAATTGGGATTGATTTTAGCCAGTGCAGCGATTTTTTGTTTGCTGTAAATTTTAATAATTGCTTGTTGGATTATGCCGTTTTCTTTCAAAAGAAAATGAAAAACACCAAATTTCAAGATAGTTCGCTAAAAGAAGTAGACTTTACAGAAGTAGATTTGACTGGTTCGGTTTTCCAAAATACTGAATTGGAACGGGCAACATTTCAGAAATCGAATCTTGAAAAAGTAGACTTTCGAACGGCGCTAAACTATGCGATAGACCCAGAATTGAATAAAATCAAAAAGGCAATATTTGCATTGTCTGGTATTGCTGGACTTTTGACACGTCATCAAATCGTGATTGATTAAAAGATTAGCTTTCCAATAATCAATACCAAAGTGAAAAACAGCATAGGCAACTTGTAATTAATTGGCTCGTTAGGATTTTCAATTGCGTAGAGATAATAATATCCGCAAAGAAAATTAATTTAGAAATGAAGAGTTTAGTTGTTTTAGTAAGTGTTTTAGTTTCGATAAACACATGGAGTCAAAGTGTTACAAAAAAAATATTGTTTTTAGGAAATAGCTATACGGCCGTAAACAATCTACCACAAATGTTGGCTGATGTTGCGAATTCGAATGGTGATATTTTAATTTTTGACAGTAATACGCCTGGTGGACATACACTGCAACAGCATTCAATTAATACTACGTCACTTAATAAAATCATGTTGGGTACGTGGGATGATGTTGTTTTACAAGATCAAAGTCAATTGCCTTCTTTCTCCGATCCTGAAGTTGCGACGATGGTCTTTCCTTTTGCTCATAAATTGGACAGTATTATAATGAAATATAATCCGTGTGCGGAAACCGTTTTTTATATGACTTGGGGTCGAAAAAATGGAGATGCTTCTAATTGTGCAGTTTGGCCTCCGGTATGTACTTATAATGGTATGGATTCTTTGTTGCATTTGAGATATGTTCAAATGGCGACAGATAATCATGCAATTGTTTCACCAGTTGGTGCGGTTTGGAAATATTTACGTCAAAATTACCCTGCTATTGAATTGTACAGTGCGGATGAAAGTCATCCTAGTGTTGCGGGAACATACGCAGCGGCATGTAGTTTTTATGCTACAGTTTTTAAGAAAGATCCTTCGTCGATATCATTTAATTCAACGCTTTTGGACACCGATGCTGCAATCATCCGAAATGCTGCTAAGTTGATCGTTTTTGACAGTCTAATAAATTGGCATGTTGGGGAATATGATCCAGTGGCAGACTTTACATTCGTTCAAAGCAACGTGAGTGATGTGTCGTTTACAAATACATCAACAAATTCATCAAGCTATAATTGGGATTTTGGAGATGGAAATTCATCGTTAAGTCAAAATGCTACCCATACTTATGCCACAAACGGCACATACACGGTTCAACTGATTGCGGATAGTTGCGGAATTAGTGATACTACAAGTCAAATGATAAACATTGATCTTTTGAAAATAAGCGAAATAAATAAGGTTGACAATATTTCAATTTCTCCAAATCCAACTGCGAATAGTCTTTCAATTCAAGGATTTGAAGCCAAAATTACAAACTATCAAATCTTGAATATTTTAGGAATAGTGGTGGGAGAAGGATCTTTAGAATTTCCAAACCAATTGATTGATGTGAATGAATTAGCCAAAGGAATTTATTATTTCCATTTTCTGAAAAACAAGGATTTAGTTTCGTCGAGAAGGTTTGTGAAAAAATAACCACAAACTTGCACGTGTAGTCTTTAATCTAATTGTACTTTTATGGTTAAAACATAAATTATGAAAGCACAAAGTTTTAAGAATCATTCGAGATTTTCTACAGGATACCATTTTATACTTTTACCAGCTTTGTTGGGTTTGTTCATTTGTTTCTGCATCCATATGAAAAATGAACTTAGCGAGGGCGAAGGTATATTTGAATCACTTTCATTAGTTCTGTTATCTTTTTTCTCCATTGTTGCAGCTTTCTTTGGAAGATATTTTGCAATTAAAGCACAAGATAGAGTTATAAGAGCGGAAGAAAATTTCCGTCATTTTATGCTAACGGGAAAACCCTTACGGGGTGAGTTGAGATTGGGACAGATAATCGGGTTACGTTTTGCTTCAGATGAAGAGTTGCCTGCCTTAGCGCAAAGGGCGGTAGCTGAAAGTTTGACTAAAAAACAAATTATGGAATTGATTCAGAATTGGAGAGTGGATAATCATAGAGTATAATGGATTGCATTCTTGAAACCGAACGTCTTTGTTTACGTGAAATTAAGGATTCAGACGAACTTGGATTATTCGAATTGGATTCCAATCCTGAGGTGCATCGTTTTTTGGGAAATTCCCCGGTTACTGAAATGAGCCAAATTAGAACGGTGATTGAAATGTTACGCAAGCAGTATGTTGAAAATGGCATTGCAAGATGGGCCGTTCTTGAAAAAGAAACAAACAAGTTCATTGGTTGGTGTGGACTTAAGTTTTATACAGATGAATTGAATGATCATTCACGATTTTACGAACTAGGTTATCGCTTCATTGAAAGCGAATGGGGGAAAGGTTATGCCACGGAATCATCTAGGGCAATCTTGCAGCATGCGTTCACCACAATGAAGTTAGAAAATATCTATGCCATAACGGATGCAGAAAACACTAGTTCAAGAAACGTACTGGAAAAATGTGGTTTTAAATACGTGACCACTTTTGATATGGAGGGAGATCCAACCTTTTGGTTCGAATTGAACAAGAACACATGGTTGACGCTTAAAGTATGATGATTAAAAAGGCTCAGTTTAACTGAGCCTTTTTAATTGAATATTATTTAATGTTGAGCAATATTAGTTCAACGAGTACTAGTTTGTTTTTTTCATTTCCAATACAGAATTGATTTTCATCTTCATGCCCATGGCGTCGATAACTGTATTAATAGTTCCAGAAATATTCTGAAACATACCTTTGCCATAATTGAAATTCGTATTAATGTTACCTGTCATTTCAGGTGACATAGCTTGACCCATTCCAATTGCTGCTTTGTCTTCGTTGGTTAAGTCCATTCCTTCTGTTCCGTCCACCTTCATATCAATTGTATTCGAACCCGAACTTCCATTAACTCCTCCACCAAACATATCAGCTTTTTTATCGGTAGCTATAGTAGTGTTGATTTGAGCCATGCCATTTTGAATAGCGTTTGCAGTAACAACCATGGTGTACATTCCAGATTTTACATTCATTTTATCTCCTTGTGTTATCACGCCTTCGGGTAATTCAAGCAACTCTAAAAAGTCATAGGGGAAAACATCAATCATTTGGGTTTCTTGATTTACCTTAACCTCAACTGATTTAGTGCTTTTTATTTCTTTCACATTATATCCTGCCTTAATTGCTCCAGTTTTTGGATTGAACTCTGCGTAAGCATCTACTTTCATGTTACCTGTTTCACCACCCATTTGAACTGAATTAGAAGTCGCGCTACCGTAAGCAAGAACGTTACTGGTTTCGGATGTAATTAGAAATACTTTTTTAAGAAAAGTGAAATGACCTTTTCGATCTACAGAAACTTCACTTTGGATGGCACTTTTTGGAATATCATTAATAGATGCCAACACATTTTGTTTTGAATCGGTAATCTTGAAATTAGTTAAGTATAAAGTGCCAGTTGCATTTCCTGCAGAAGTAACTCCATTGATTAGTAGTACAAAATCCGTAGTTGTTTTTATTTGCTCATTTATGTTCATTCCCATCATTGATGTTGAAATGTTATCTAATTGTGTTGCTGAGAAACTATGAAGGGCACCAGGAGTCCATGTGTAATGTAAAGTCGTACTTTGATTGCTAGATGAGGTAGTTGTTCCAGTAGAAAATGTACCTCCAGTTGTTGTCGTTGGTGTGGTTGTTCCAGTTGTAGTTGTTCCAGAAGTTATATTTCCATTTGAGGTTATCGTATTATTGGTTGTTGTAGAGTTTGAGGTTGTAATTGTGTTACTCGCATTAGTCGTTGTTACCGTGCCGTTAGTTGTATTTGTAGTAGTTCCGCCTTGCGTGTTTGTTGCAGTATTGGTCGAATTAGTAGTGGTGGTACCCGTTGAATTTACAGCAGTTGGTTCAACCGTAGTATATACAGTAGACCATTGATTGCCGTTAGGTTTTGTGACTCCTGAAATAGCAATTTCGCCAAAGTATTTAAGTTTATACCCTTTTTTTGTTTTCGTTATTTTCATGGTTGCCTCATTTCCCATTTCAACAAAATTGATTGTTTTGTTTAAACTTGGAATGGTTCCATTTCTAAAAACAATTCGAATATGGTTAGTAGGATTGGTTAAGCCAGTAATTTTGACGTTAGTTTGTGGCTCAAAGTTTTGACGAATTCCGTTTACTAATAAATAGAAAGGGTTGGCATCTTCTGAAAACACAATCACATTGGATGTTACTTGAGCGAATTCGCTTGTAACAATTAAAAAAGTACACGTTATTAAGAGTAATATTTTTTTCATAATTTTTTTTTTTGAAGCCGCAAAGCCAATTAGTGTGCCACAAATATATTTTAATAATTCAAGTGAAGACAAAAAAAAGCCTTCCAAATTTTGGAAGGCTTTGAATATGTTGTGCTTTGTTTAATATTAGTTTGCCACAGCAACACCTAATATTTCAGCCATTTTTTGACCAATATGAGCTGGAGAGTCAACAACATGAATTCCACATTCTCTCATAATTGCTTTTTTAGCCTCAGCCGTATCATCATGTCCTCCAACGATTGCACCTGCGTGACCCATTGTTCTTCCTTTTGGAGCAGTTTCTCCAGCGATAAATCCAACAACTGGTTTTGTTCCGTTTGCTTTGATCCAACGTGCAGCATCAGCTTCAAGGTTTCCACCAATTTCACCAATCATTACAATTCCTTCAGTCTCTGGGTCGTTCATTAATAACTCTACAGCTTCTTTTGTAGTTGTTCCAATAATTGGATCTCCACCAATACCAATAGCAGTAGTAATACCTAATCCAGCTTTAGCAACTTGGTCAGCAGCTTCATAAGTTAACGTACCAGATTTTGAAACGATACCAATTTTTCCTTTCTTGAATACGAATCCTGGCATGATACCAACTTTCGCTTCACCTGCCGTGATAATTCCTGGACAATTCGGGCCAATTAAACGACAATCTTTTCCCTTTAAATATTCTTTCGCGTGAACCATGTCATTCACAGGAATACCTTCCGTGATACAAACGATAACTTTGATTCCTGCGTTAGCTGCTTCCATAATCGCATCTGCTGCAAATGCCGGTGGAACGAAAATAATAGAAACATTAGCTCCTGCTTTTTCAACCGCTTCAGAAACAGTATTAAATACCGGACGATCCAAATGTGAAGTACCTCCTTTTCCGGGTGTAACACCACCAACTACATTTGTTCCATATTCAATCATTTGACCTGCGTGGAAAGTTCCTTCGCTGCCTGTAAATCCTTGAACTATTACTTTTGAATCTTTATTTACTAATACGCTCATAATGCAATTTTTATAGTGATGTTTTTTAGTATGCTTTTTTATTTATTATCCAATAAAGATAAACCGTGTGCAAAAGTAGGGTTTTGCTTTTATTCATGCAATGTTTAGTGCCTCTATTTTACGTCTTTTACTTTAAGTTCGAAACATAGAATAGAATTCGGGGGTATTTTATCTAAATCATGTTCTCCATATCCTAATTGTGGCGGACAAATGATCTTAATTTCTCCACCACTTTTTACGTAATACATTGCTTCTTGCCAAGCCATAATTAATTTGTTCACCTTAAACGTTATGGGCGTATTTTTGTGCGAAGCGTCAAATTCCATCCCGTTCAAAAGTTTGCCTTTATAGGTAAAACTAACTTCGTCTGTTGCTAAAATGGATCTACCATGTCCGGGTGCTATAATTTGATAATATAATCCAGTTTCTGAACGAACATAGTTTCCCCCATGTTTTTTAATGTATTGGCTAATTGTTTTGTCGAAATCTTGTTTATTTTCTTCATTGTATGTTTTACACCCGGTAAGTGTAATAACGGTTAAACAAATGAGCAGTACGTTTTTCATAGCTTAATTGGTGTAATAGTGAATCCTTCTTTTTGTAGGAGACGCAAAACTCCTTCGGGTCCACCTAGGTGTGCCGCGCCAACCGCCACAAAGCATTTTCCACTCATGAAATGATTTTTTAATTGAGGCACCCAGTTCTTATTTCTGTCCGATAAAAATAGTGCTTCATTGTCACTAATTGCACCAGTTTCGTTATGCACAGCATTATACAGGATATCAACGTTTTGTTTTTGATACAATTCCATTATTTCTTTCATTTTTGCTTTACCGTTATCCTTATCTCGGGTGGCAGCCATTACCATTTCCGCTTGTTCTTGATTGGTTAATTTGTCAAAAAAAGAAAGTTGTTCTTTTATTGTTTCTAGTCCGAAATTCGGAATGTTTTTACCGTCTGTTATCGTTTGAATACTTTTCTCATAGCTTTCAGCTTCTCCCGAAAAAGACAATTGTGTGGTGAGCTGAGTTAAGATGAATGGCTTCATTTTTCCAAAACTTTTTAAAAGCATCGTTGAGTCCATTCCAATAGTAGTTGCCGACCAATTGTATAAGGTATCCAATTGTTTACGGGTAAAAAAGTCTGTTATAGATCCACTTTCTAGCATAATATATTGAAGTGCATCAGCTTGGTTTACATCTGCAATCTCCATGATTAGTCTATCGCAGTTTTTAATTTTATTTTGTAAACTCTTAGGGAATACAAAGTATTGCTTTTCAATAAGATGCATAGTGCCAAAAACATAGCAATCTTTAGTGATGCCGTTTCCTGAAATTTTCCAAAGTAAAGTATTGTGTTCTGTAGGAAAAGGTAAGATGGATTGCGCTGTAATTTCTTTTGATGAAAAGAACGAAACAATAAATGTGAGAAAAAGTGCGAATGAATTAATTTTCATAGTATTGAATTAGACAAGGCAAAAGTACAATTTTCAAGCTTCATAAGTAATATGTAGAGCGGTTATTTTACTTGCCAAACAACTTTCCGTATTCCGATGAGAATGAAAATAAAAATGGAATAGTAACATAAAAATGGCAGGATGAAGTTTTTCAAATTTAATGCCAACATAAATGCGATGATCAGTAATTGAAAACCTAAACCATACATAGATACCAATGTCATAAACCAATTCGGGAAACGTTTAACTTTAAAAGCATCGTTGTCCATAAAATGAATAATAGCATCGAATGGTCCATATAACATCGTATATAGTTTAAATAAAAGATTTACTGTTTTTTGTTTCTCTCCAGGTAAAGCAACAGGTGCTTCGTTTTCAAAAATTTTACTTGTTTTGTCTCCACCATCAGCATTAGTCCTTAAGATTACATAGTAATAATTGTACAATGTTCCCTGAAGTTCGAGTGCACAAAATGCTAACAATGCGATCCACCAAGTAGTGGTGGAGTCCAAATATATTACTAAACAAAAGATAAAATTCAAAGCTAGGTCAAAAAGGCTATCTAAGTATCTTCCGGTATAAGATGGCGTTTTTTTTATGCGGGCTAATTCACCGTCAGCAGCATCTATTATCGATTTTAAAATAATGAAAAATCCAGCAGCAAAATAATGATGATAAAGAATGCAGTAAGCTGCAATTAATCCTGAAACACCAAACATCAAGGTAATGTGTACTGGCGTGACGCGTGTATTCTTAAAAAGTTGAGCAATCGTGGTACCTAATGGTCTTCCATAGTCTGATAAATCTATAAATTTATCATGGGTTGAAAGTTTTGACATTTAATTAAAT
>JAYSRU010000153.1:0-1515 GCA_043720875.1 Crocinitomicaceae bacterium | reverse complement strand
TGAAAACATCACCTAAGCCCTGGTCAAAAATCAGTTCGGCTGAAGTACGTGAGTCAATACAACTCAAGATCACGGCAAAGGGATGTTGGCCATCCGAGGTTTCGTTTACCTGTTGCAACAGGTTGCGGTTCACTTTCAGGTTGTTTACAAAACGCTCATTACCCTTTTTCAGAATTTCTATTGCTTCCATTGGGGTTATTTTATCTCTAAGTTCTTTTGTAAGTGTTCTCATGTTTTTTTTGTTTTAGAATTTTTAAATGTTTAAAATCTAAGCTGGTTCAATGAAGTTTATCTTATCAACGGTTATGTTTTTCATTTTAGCCTTACTCTGATAATCTTTGATTAACTCAACAACATCGAAGGCAATTGATTTGGATTTCGAGCAATCAATAATCACTTTTGAATTTGCTGGAATGCTTTCCAACGCGGTTATAACATTTGCTTTGTTGAAAAATGAAACCTCTTCGGCTAAAACCAGATGATGAATTTGTTGTCCATCTTCATTAGTGATTGTGCTTTTCATGTGATGAGAATTGCGGTAACTATGACGTAAGGTGTAAAAGATGCCTAAGAGCATTCCTATTGTAATACCCATTAACAGGTCGGTTAAAAGAATGGCAACCACTGTTGCTGTGAAAGGAATAAATTGTTCCCAACCCAAATTATACATTTGTCTAAAAAGCGAGGGTTTGGCCAGTTTATAACCTACCATTAGTAAAATAGCGGCTAAACTTGCCAATGGTATCATATTCAATATACTTGCTAGCGTTAGTGCACTAAGGAGTAAAAAAAATCCGTGCATAATGGCAGATATTTTTGTTTTTCCACCAAAAGAGATGTTAGCTGAACTACGAACGATAACCTGGGTAATAGGTAAACCACCAATTAGACCAGAAATTACATTTCCTAAACCTTGTGCCTTTAGTTCTCTATTGGTTGGTGTAATCCTTTTATAGGGATCAAGCTTGTCAGTAGCCTCAACGCAAAGCAGCGTTTCAAGACTTGCTACAATGGCTAAAACTAAAGCAATTTTCCAAACCTCAAAATTTGTTAGTGCTGAAAAGTCTGGCAAAGTAAATTGAGCGAAAAACGCTGATAAGTTTTCAGGAACAGGAATTCTTACTACCTGGTCGGAGGCCAAACTGAAATTCATTATTCCGTTTTGATAAAAATAATTCATTACAATACCCAACACCACAACCACAAGAGGTCCGTTTATCATCCCGAATATTTTATGCTTTTTCGTTAATACGGTATCCCAAAGGATCAGTATCCCCAATGAAATTCCTGCTATTAGCAATGCTCCCGGAGTAAAAAACTGAAACGCATTAATTATCTCTGAGAAAGTATTTTGCCCATCTGCCTGAAAGAAAGCGTCATCGCCTTCTACATCCTTGTCCCAACCCAATGCGTGTGGAATTTGTTTTAAGATTATTAAAAGCCCTATGCCTGTCAGCATCCCTTTAATTACTGATGAAGGAAAGAAGTATGCAATGAATCCAGCCTTGGCATAAC
>JAYSRU010000152.1:0-12550 GCA_043720875.1 Crocinitomicaceae bacterium | reverse complement strand
CACCATTACCTGGATGTTTTGCATCTCCGCTTCCGCCTTTCCCAGCTTCGTATGTTATGTTGAGTGTATATGCTTTTACGCTTGGATCTACAACGATGGTAGAATTACCGCCATTCGTTCCATCTTTTGCTGCATATATTCCAGCATGCTTGCCATTTTTCCCATTGGTCAATACATTTACGCTACTGGTTTGACTCACCTTAAAATGCTTTAGCACCAATCCAGTATTTTTACTAAAAACTTTGTATTCTAGTAATTTTTCACCAGTTGTTCCATGCGCAACACTTTTGATTTCGATACGTAAACTTCCACCGTGACGTGCATTTCCGTTCATGTCTAAATCACCATCATAATCAAGTGTTACAAGTTCCATATATGACATTACGTAAGATTGCGTTGAAACAAGTGTAGGATGATTTTTTGATTTCACAGTTAACACGACTTTATCACCAGTAACAATGTTTTCCATGGGTACTGTGATTGTTAACCCAGAAACTGTATTCATTTCACCAAAGCCACTTACATAAGTAGCTGGTAATCCTGTTACCGAAACTTCATACTCATCAATATACCCTCCATTGGCAGTTGAAATTTCAGAACCATCTTTCAATGTTGCAATTACGTTGTAACCATAAGTTTTACCTTGTTGCATAATTTTAGTCGTAGATTCAATACGAATCTTAGTTACTAATTTTCCTTTGGTAGTATATTTTGCTCTTTTTTCAGCTTCAAGTTTATCCGCTGCTGCTTTTTCTTGCTCTCTAACGGCATCAACTCCTTGTTTTGCTGCTCCAACATGTGCGGTTAGCAAAGCCTTTACTTTACCACACTCCATAATTCCTTTTAGTTTTGCTTTATCCGGGCAATATATTTCCCAAGAATTACAACCTGCACGTTGAACTTCTTCTGGCGTAGCGAATGATGTTTTAGTTCCGATTGCAAAACCATCTAAAAAATAGATATAAGGATTTAATCCGCCATCCTTGCAATAGTAATACATTGGGTAAGCTACTTCGTTAGGTACAAATTTTCCATTACCCAAGCTATTGTGAAATTCAACAATCTTGTTATCGGCATTACGCACAAGTGCACGAAAGAATTCTGTGGCAAGCACTTTTTCAGTGTTTGCAAATCCTTTATCATCATTTGGAAATCTAATCGATGCGTATTTAGTACCACTCGCCAAAAAAGCTTCTGCTGTTTCATATTGACTTAAGCCACCTTGAGCAGTTGTAGTCGTGGTAGTTGTTTCTGTGGTTGTGGTAGTTTGACCAGTTACTTTGTTTTTTAAATCTTTTAATTTTTGAGCATTTAGATTAATGCTCGCTAATGCAATAACGGATAGGAATAATAATTGCTTTTTCATCTTTCTTTGTTTTTATTTTGAACAAATCTCAAGATAATATTGCTTTTTAAACTAGGTTGTTTTCCCAAACGCAAGAATTGCTTTCCGAACCGAAATTCTGTTCAAAATAGGAGGGAAGATGTTAGATGGACATTTTCAAATCCTTTAATAAGGCTTCAAATTCTTGCTTTTTCTCTCTTGAAACTGCAACACTCATACCGTTGTCCATAAAGATCATTCCGTCTCCACGAATGTATTTCTTGAGATAATTAAGATTAACTAAATGAGATCGATGCGGTCTGTAAAAGCACTGTCGATTCGTTAAAACATCTTCAAACGTTCGCATCGGCTTACTGACTGTCAATTTTGATCCGTTGGATAGAAAAACTTGAGTGTAGGCTCTATCGGCTTCAAATAGTACAATATCAGCAACTTCGATAAACATTAATCCATCACTCATTGGCAAAGCAATCTTTTTTATCTCATTACCTTCATAGGTAGATTTCATGAGATCGAGGCGTTGCATGATATTAGATTGACTTATTTTGAGAGTCGCTTTTTCTGTTGCATGTTGGAGTTGTTCAATATCTATAGGCTTTAATAGATAATCGATAGCGGATACTTCAAATGCTCGAATGGCATATTGACTATAGGCTGTAATAAAAATGATTTCAAATTCGATTTCTTTAAAAAATCCTAGAAGTTCGAAGCCGTTATATTCAGGCATCTCAATGTCAAGGAATACGATATCTGGTGAATGTTTATTTATCGCCAATACACCTTCTGGAACATTTCCGCACTGAGCAACTATCGTGACATTGGGACAATATTCTGCAATAAGCGTGGCAAGTGTAAAACGCGCTCCATCTTCATCGTCAATTATAATAGCTTTTAACATGGTGTAAATAGAATTATAATTTCTACAATTTGGAACAAATATTTTCCGAAACGTTGATCTGAACTTCCCATTATTAAATTAAAGGTAATGTTAGTATCACTCTGGTTCCAATTGATTTACCGTCATCCAACAAATCGATAATGTTAAAGGTGTAGTTTACATGCGAATAGCTATTCAATAAATCAATTCTCTTCTCGGTAGCTTCAGTCGCGAAAGAACTGGTTGCATTTGCTTGCCTAATCTTTATTTCATTCGCATGTTTTCTACCAATACCATTGTCTTCTATTACACAAATTAATGCAGTTTCTAAGGTAAAAGTCACCTGTAAAGTTTTATTTCCTTTTTTATGCAGCAATCCATGTTTTAAAGCATTTTCAATAAATGGTTGTATGATCATTGAAGGTAATTGCAACGAATACGCATCAATGTTTTCGTCAACCGTAATGTCAAAAACAAAGTCGGTACCAAATCTTAATTTTTCTAAGTCAAGGTAGAGTTTTAATATGTCCAATTCGTTTTGAAGCGAAATATACTCTGTATCCGACGCGTCTAAAATTTTACGCATCAAATTACTAAATTTACTTAGGTAAAGATTTGAATTTTTTGAATCATTTCTCAAAACAAGGTCTTGTATCGAATTCAATGCATTAAACATGAAATGGGGATTCATTTGAGATTTTAAAGCAGTTAGTTGAGAAGCAGTTACTTTGTTTCGCAAATCGGCCCTTTTTTGAATAAACCTTACACGAGAATAGAAAACTAAGCCAAATAAGCCGATGGTAACTATGGTTATTATTAAATAGAACCACCATTTATTCCAAATAGGAGAGGACACATTAAACGGAAATGATGCTGTTTTACTAAGTGTCCCATTTTCGTTAATGGCTTGAACTTGAAATAGATACTTTCCTGGTGGTATTCTTGTCAATTGTATGTTGCTTACATTAGCAGGTAGGGTAGTCCATGACTTGTCTTCAGATTGAATGCGATAACGATACGTGTATTGACCTTTACTTTTGAATGAGATTGAAGAAATGTTTACGGTTAATTTATTATGGTTATAAGGAAGGGTTAGGTGTTTGCCGCTCCCCATTACTTTACCGTCGAGCAGTAAATAATTTATTCGAATTGAAGGTGGCTGAGTGTTTTTCCAACTGGTGTTCTCTGGGAAAGAAATTAATCCTTTGTTCGTGGCAAGATATAAGGTTCCAAATGCAGCATTAAGCGCATTAATATCACTGCCTCTGATTCCGTTGTAAAGCGAAAAAGTGGCAATTTCATCCGTTTTAGTATTAATTCTCATTAGGTTTTTAATACCGCACACCCAAATGAATGATTCGCTTATTGTTATCGCTTTTAATTCATTCTCAAGTAACGAATTCGTTGAGTTAATTGCGTGTGAAATCTTATTGTTCTTTATGAATAGTAAACCTTGTGTTAGCGTTGTAACGCAGATTGAGTTTCCATAAAGTGCAAATCCTGTTACATGGATTACCTTTCCGCTGTATTTAACTTCGAGCCATTCATTATCTTTGTAGGCAAACAATCCTGAATTCAAGGCATAATAAAGGGTAGCGTTTGAAGGGGCGTATATCATTTCTTTACCGCCTTTATTTGGGATGTAATCAAATTGTTTGGTTTTGTTTAGCTCCTTAAACGGAATCGAACCCAACATATCTGCATTCAAATAATACAGAATTCCTTTTTGAACTTCCAGTGCTTTGGAGTAATACAAAGGATAGCTATGCTTATACTGTAAATCTTTAATTTCACTTAAAGGACCGTGCGAACAGTAAAAGGAATTATTAATAGCTCTTATGAATTTAACACTAACTGTTTTCAATTCTTTAGGTAGTTTAATCTCAAAAAAATGACGCGTAATCAAATCCAAGTGAAAAAGCTTACCACTATATGAACCGATTAATAGTTCATTTTTGTTGTATCCATTAAGCGCAGTTAAATTGTTTTCAATTAATCCTGAGTTATTACTGTCATACTTAATGATTTGTAAGTTGGGGATAATAAATATGCCATTTTGTAATGTGGTTACCCAATAGTTTCCTTCAAAATCTTGCAAAATGTTACTCACATTCTTGCCGCGTAAAATTGTTGGTAGTTGATCAAAGTTTAAAAATGTTGAAGATAACTTCCCAAGTCCGTTGCCTGTGCACATCCAAACATTTTGTTTGTTGTCGGCACATAATGCATACAGCCTAGGGTTTGTAGAGGTTAAATTGAAAGACCTTATTAATCTGCATTTGAATCCCTCAATTTTATATAATGAGACTAGGTTTGACTTGCTGTCTTGACTGGTGAAAAATAGTTCTTTTCCATTTTTGAAGAAATAATTTGATTCAGGATGCACATGATCTTTCGCTAACTCTTTAAATGTCTTGGATTTCAGATTGTAGGCATAAATAGAATTAGCCCTGTCTGAAAGGTAGATGGTTTGGCCCATAAGTGCTATGCTAGTGATGTCACTTTTCAATTTATTATTTAATTTAAGGGGTGTTTGCGTAAGAATCTTTCCATCTGCTCGAATGGAATACAAGATTCCTGAGCGAAAGGACCAACTTATGGATTTATCATCTAAGTCGTAGAAAGCATGAGCGATATCGGTTTTTAGTTGTTGCGTTACGATTACCAAACTATCGCCACTAACACAGTAAATTTGACCTTTAAAATTTCTTGCCCAAATTCTGCCCAGTTTATCTTTTTTTAAATTGGAGATGGCTCTGCCATTTTGCTCAGAATTTCTATATTGTTTGTATTCAAAACCATCATAGCGATAAAGACCAGCGTCGCAACCGATCCACATAAATCCAAAGTCATCTTGCAGCACTTCATAGACTTCATTGGAAGGTAAACCGTTTTCATCGTTTAGACTATATGAGATTGGTTCTTGTGCAATGTACGATGACTGCACAGCAATAAATAAGAGAAATAAAATACAGTTGAAACTATTATTTTTACCGAAAGTCATCTTTATTGATAAATAGTTTTAGATTTATAGCAAGTAAACCACGAATATATAAAATTATGGCTGTAGTAGAGAAAGAAAGAACTGGTGTGATTCAAGAATTTTATGATTTAGACACAGGAACGGTTGTTCAAACTAGTAATGGGAAGGAATTTGACTTTTACAATGTGAATGTTCAATTAAGCTTTAAAGTAGGTGAGGAAGTAACGTTTATTACAATTACAACTCCTAGCGGTAGAAAAATCGTTAAAGCAATTATGAAGAAATAAAAATTCTTTAGTTTAAATTGGAAACCATCTATTATTGAAGTAGGTGGTTTTTTGTTTAATATGCAAAAAAAGAGGGAAATAATATTTCCCTCTTTTTTTTAATTATCGTCGTCGTCATCTTCTTCGCCATCGTCATCAGCTTCATAGAAGCTTTTAGCGTTAGAATAATCGAAATCATCGTCATCGTCATCGTCATTGTCAAACTTTGCTTTACCAGACTTTTTGTAAGCTTCCATTTTGGTGCCCTTTTTTCCGTCTGCAGCAGTCTTTAGTTTAACCTCGGTTTTTTTCTTTGCTGAATCTGCCTGTTTTGGGGCATCAGTAAATACTTTTTTAACCGTTCCGTCTGGTTTGTAAGTTGTGGTTGAATCTCTGTTAAATCCACCAGGCGTGTAAGGTTTACGCTCTCCTCCTGGTACAAATGGTTTACGTTCACCACCAGGTACAAATGGTTTTCTTTCGCCTGCGGGACGATCTTCCGCTTGTTTCACAACAATCTCGCGATTATTTACTGTGGAACCGTTTAATTCACTAATTGCCTTTTGAGCATCAGCGTCATTTTCCATTTCAACGAACCCGAAACCTTTAGAAGTTCCAGTGTCTTTGTCAGTTACCACAGAAGCCTTGGTTACTGTTCCGTATTGAGCAAATAATGCTCTCAACTCCTGCTGTGTAACGCCGTAGTCTAGGCGCGCTACATAGATATTTGTCATATGTTTTTAAAAATCAGGATTCTATATTCTATTAATTATCCTATTACTAGGTCGAAATTACTGAAAAAATTCAAATTATATGTATTCTAATGAATATTCTATACTTTTTTTTTTAATTTTCTACAAATGATGCCAAAAGTGTAGCTAAATATCACGACTGAATGCTTACGAAAACGTTTTTAATTCAAGGATTTCACCATCAAAAACGGCGTATGTTTTATAGTTCAACCATTCACCCAAATTGGTATATTTACTTAGTTCAGAAATCATAATTTCTAATGGTAAATGTCTATGCCCGAAAACAAAATGATCGAAATGTTCAGCTTTAAGTGTGTCTTTACAATATTGAACCAGAAATTCTTTATCATCCCCTAAATAGATCTCATCCGATTTTCCTGAAGAGGCACGAGATCGACGGCTAAAATAACGCATTAATGCTATGCCTAAGTTTGGATGAAGTCGTGCAAAACACCACTGAAAGAATCGATTTGAAAATATCTTTTTGATAAACTTATATCCTTGATCTCCAGGACCTAATCCATCGCCATGTCCAATCATTATTTTCTTATCATTCCATGTGCGTACAATAGAGGATCTATATAATTCAACACCTATTTCAGTTTTGAGGTAATCGAACATCCACATGTCGTGATTGCCTGTAAAAACATGTACAGGAATACCCGCATCAATGAATTCGGCAATTTTCCCAAGAAACCTTACGTAGCCTTTCGGTACGACGGTTTTGTATTCAAACCAATAATCGAACAAATCTCCAACCAGAAATAATTCTGCTGCATCACTTTTTATGCTATCCAGCCAACGAATAATTTCACGTTCGCGTACTAAACTTTTGGCATGCGTTGGAACGCCTAAATGAAAGTCAGAAGCAAAATATATTTTTTTACCAGGCTGAAGCTGCATTATTTCTTTTCGACAGTTTTTGTAATTAAGTCATACAACGGGTCACCTTTTGTATTAACATCAACGATTATTCCATTGGCGTCAATCAAAACAGTATAAGGAATGTATTGCGCACCGTATATTGAACCCGCAGATGGAGCAGCAGTGTTTTTAACATCAATCACATGATTTGGCCAAGATAATTTGTCTGCAGCTATTGCTTTTACCCATGCTGCCTTGTCGCTATCTAATGAAACGCTGTAAACCGTAAACCCTTGGTCTTTATATTTTTCATACATTTTCACCACGCCAGGGTTAGCGTTTCTACAAGGCTTACACCATGATGCCCAAAAATCAACTAATACAACTTTACCTTTTAACTCAGAAAGTTTAATCGTTTTTCCATCGGGATTTTGTAATTCAATTTCAGGAGCTGGTTTACCAATAGCAATTAATTGTTGCATTTCTTTTTGCTTTTTGAAATTCTCATATTGAGCCAACATTTGTTGGACAGAAGGAGATTGACTAAAACCAGTTTTTAGTTGAAGCATTATGCTTTCATACTGATCAAATTCCGTGTTGATATCGAAAGAGGATAAACAAGCAATTAGTGCTGGAGAGTTAGGGTTGTTTTGAACAAAACTTTGGCGAGTTGCTTGAAATTGATAATACGTAGTTTGAAATGATTGGTCTAATTCCTTTTGACGTGTTGGGTCTTGCTTCATCATAGCAATAACACTGTCTTTCTTTTGATTGTAAAGTCCTTGTTGATTAATATAGGCTCTTAAATTAACTGAAGCATCAGAACCAATAATATTACTAGAATTTGCAATATTTTTACCGTCTCCGTGCACTTTGATTGGAGTTTTGTCCGAAATGATTAAATTGACATGCGTATTTTTTCCAGTTCTAAAAACGTAGTAATCACCTACAGGTAAAGTACCCTTTAAATTATATTCTCCCTTTTTATTCAGTTTAGCGCCAATAAAATTTTTGTAACCTTGACCGTAAAACTGTGATATGAATACTGAATCTGACTCGGTATTAAATAACATTCCGCTTACATTGGCTTCAAAACTTTGAGCGTTTACATTAATAGCGAAACACGTAACATAAAGAATGACAATTATTTTTTTCATAAGTATTT
This sequence comes from Crocinitomicaceae bacterium, assembly GCA_043720875.1. Taxonomy (GTDB): domain Bacteria; phylum Bacteroidota; class Bacteroidia; order Flavobacteriales_D; family Crocinitomicaceae; genus JAYSRU01. The sequence goes on along the minus strand of JAYSRU010000152.1, from coordinate 4,298 downwards.
AGTTATAGAAATTGTTATTGAGTTTGTTTCGACGCTGCTCAACACAAGTGTCGAAATATTAATTTTTTAACGCTGCTATCAATTTTTGTTCCAAAGCTGCACCACGCAAATCATTTCCAATAATGTTACCTGATTTATCAACTAAAACAGTATGAGGAATTGAATTGAAGTTATACAATTGTGTCATGGGTGTGTCCCATTGTTTTAAGTCACTCACGTGATTTGGCCAGATTAGTCCGTCGGAAGCAATCGCTTTTTTCCAACTTTCTAGATCGCTGTCTAAAGAAACGCTTAAAACTGTAAATTTCTTGTTTTTATATTTAGCATAAAGTGCCACAACTTCTGGATTTGCTGCCCTACAAGGTCTACACCATGAAGCCCAAAAATCAATAAGTACAACGTTACCTTTCAATGAAGATAAGGATAATGGTTTTCCAGCTGGTGTATTGAGTGTGAAGTCAGGTGCTTTCGAATTTTCAGTTGATGCTGCAGCAGGAGCTGACATCGCTTCAATCTGGCGAATTTGTGAAGACAGATTGATTATTGATATTGACGTGTTGTCAATCAAACAAAGCTCTTTCTCAACGCGTTTTAATAACTCCAAATTTGATGCATCCCAAGAAGAGATATCTTGTGAAGGCATTAACAGGGAAGATAACATTAAATTGCTGAGGTTTTTTGGATCTTTAATCGCTGATTCTTTAGCAAAAGCAGTAATAGGTTCAATGGCTGCAGTAGTTGCTTTTAACTTTTGATCAGGAGATAAAGTTTTACTCAACTCAATTTCATTTTTCTTTGCCATGAAAGTTTCCATCAATTCATAAAACTTATTCAGACTTTGGCTCCAACTAGTTCCGTTAAATCTAGTGTTGCGCTCAAATCCATCTGGCGATGAAGTAATAGAAACTTTATCATTAGGTGCCATTGTAAAAGTCACAACTTTTGTATCGTTGTTATTTAAGCGTAATTGAAAAATCCCAACGGATGTAATGGATGTATTTATTGCGTAATTACCCTCCTTGTCACACGTTACGTTTTCCAAGACAATAGGCCCTTGTTGTGTATATTGCTCTAAAATTAGGGTGTTATTATTTCCCCCAGCAACATTACCTTTAATCCATACATTTGGTGTAGCTTTTTCCGAAATTACTTCTTTTTCTACAGTCGTTTCAGCAGAGTTACACGAAGTAAATAGGAGTATAGCAACGATGCAAGATAAGTGAATCAATTTTTTCATAATTAGTTTTTTTCTAAAGCGCTAATCATTAGTTTATTAGCAGTTTTTGGATCAGCTTTTCCATTGGATGCCTTCATTAATTTACCCATAAAGAATCCGGTTAATTGCTTTTCACCAGCTCTAAATCGCGACGTTTCTGAAGGATTTTCAATAAGTATTTGCCCAATAATGGCAATTATTTCATCAGAGTTATCTGCTGTGATTACATTCAGGGCAGTTGCAATTTCTAATGGATCTTTTGTTGGTTCTAGCAGCATAGCAGGAAAAACTTGTTGGCTAGCAACGTTATTTGAAATTTTTCCTTCAGTAATTATTTCAACTAGGCGCGCAATTTTATCAGCCGACAACGGAAATTCTGAAATTTCAATGGCGCGTTGGTTGATGTATGATTTTACGTCTCCCATTAACCAATTGGCTGCTTGCTTATAGTTTTTGGTGTGCTTTATAATCTCTTCGTAATAGAGGCAAATAGCTTTCGAATCGATAAGAATGGTTGCATCATATTCCGAAAGTTTAAATTCGTTCGTATATTTTAGATACAAGTCTCTGGGTAATGCAGGCATCTGTTCATGAATCGCAGCAATTTGTTCCTGTCCTACGTGAATGGGTTGTAAATCTGGTTCAGGGAAATACCTGTAATCATTTGCTGCTTCTTTGGAACGCATTCCAATGGTTATGTTTTTCAATGCGTCATAAGCACGTGACTCTTGAAAAAGCTGAACACCTGACTCAATCGCTGTGATTTGACGCACTATTTCAAATTCAATCGCACGTTGAACGTTACGAATCGAGTTCATGTTTTTTACTTCTACCTTCACGCCAAATTCCGGCGCACCTTTTAATCTGACCGAGACATTCGCATCACATCGCATAGATCCTTCTTCCATGTTACCGTCACAAATTTCAAGGTATCTTAAAAGTTTTCTTACTTCAGTTAAATAGGAATAGGCTTCTTGCGAGCTTCTTAACTCAGGTTCAGTAACAATTTCTAAAAGAGGTGTTCCAGCGCGGTTCAAATCTACAAGTGTATCAATTACATCCACATCATGGATGCTTTTCCCTGCATCTTCTTCCATGTGAATACGAGTGATAGCGATAGTTTTTTCAGTTCCATCTTCTTGCTTTATGATCACATTTCCACCCGTGCAAATAGGTGTCGTATCTTGAGTTATTTGATAACCTTTAGGTAAATCGGGATAAAAATAATTTTTACGCGCAAAATGTTGATCCGGCGCAATGTCACATCCGAGTGCTAATCCTAATTTAATAGCATATTGAATGGTGCGTTCGTTCATCTTAGGTAAAGTACCAGGATGACCAAGTGTTATTGCACTAATATTGGTATTGGGTTGCGCTCCGTACTCATTGACATCGTTAGAGTATGCTTTTGTATTCGTAAGCATTTGGGCGTGAACTTCCAATCCAATTACTGGTTCGTATTTATCTAATATTGATTGATCTAAACTCATTATGTACTGTAAAAGTATTTTATATAGTTGGGCAAACGAAGTTACTTAAATTCTTGAAATTAATTCCTTCATAATGATGGTCATCTTTGGCTCTTGACGTGAGGCAACTGCTATAACATCTTCCAAGGATACTTTTTTAATTTTGCCAGGAACCCCAAGGTCTGTAATGATTGAAATTGCAAATGTGGGTATTTCCATGTGTCTTGCTACAATTACTTCTGGTACTGTACTCATACCAACTGCATCGCCACCAATAGCACGCACATAACCGTATTCTGCAGGTGTTTCTAACGTGGGACCAGTAAGACCAACATAAGTTCCTGTACTCACTTTAATATTATTTTCTACAGCAATAACTTGTGCCAATGCAATCATAGATAAATCATAAGGCTCACTCATGTCTGGAAAACGAGGACCTAATTCATCAAAGTTTTTTCCTACTAACGGATGAACGGGGAATAAATTGATGTGATCGTTCAGAATCATGATTTCACCCACTTCAAATTCTGGGTTCATTCCTCCCGAAGCATTAGAGACAAACAATTTTTTAATACCTAAAAGCTTCATGACTCTTACCGGGAAGGTGACTTGTTGCATATCGTACCCTTCGTAAAAATGAAATCGACCTTGCATTGCAATTATTTTTTTACCACCTAGGGTACCAAAAATCAATTTTCCTGAATGACTTTCGACCGTTGATACAGGGAAATGTGGAATATCCGCATAAGAAATCTCCGTTTCAATTTCAATTTCTTTTACTAATCCACCAAGTCCAGTTCCTAGAATAATCCCAATTTCTGGTTTTACAGTTGTTTTGCTTTCTATATAAGCAACAGATTCTTTGAATTGTGTAAGCATGTTATTTTAATATTTTATTAAATTCTTGTTCATTATCTAGTTCAATTCCAATGTATTGGCAGTACCATGGGTATTCTTTAAGGTGTTCCATTAATGGAGCTTCAGAAAGTTTTACCCAATCTTTTTGTGTACAAACAATAATTGTTTTTTGCTCGGTAAAAGTAGTGTATTTTTGGTGAATCTTCATTAAATCATCCAATGTAAAACTATGATGATCCGGAAAATTAATAGGGCTAACTGGTGCTCTTTGTTCGAGGTGTTTGATTAGTGGTGATGCGTTGCCAATTGCGCTCACTAAAATTATATGTTCTGGATCTTGTTCTACAATTAAAGTTAATGCCTGCAAGGGTTTGTAAACGATGCTCGAAAAGAAAACAGGAACTGAATATTTTTCTAGTTTATTTAGGTATTCTGTTTTATGAAATTGCGATAAATCACTCGGACACTTCGTAACTATAATGGCATTGGCTCTATTCGCTCCTGAACTAAATTCTCTCAAGCGACCTGAAGGCAACATGAAGTCATTAAAAAAAGGATCTTGAAAAGTTGTAAGTAAGATTGATTTACTTGGTTTTAACCAGCGGTGTTGAAAAGCATCGTCTAATAATACGCAAGTATTTTTTGCGCAAATCAATTCAAGTTGTTGCATTCCAACTACTCTTTTTTCACAGACAGCGATGGTGGTAGTTGTTCCAAAATCTTGATATAATTGTAAAGGTTCATCTCCAATGGAA
>JAYSRU010000151.1:0-4309 GCA_043720875.1 Crocinitomicaceae bacterium | reverse complement strand
ACAACATAAATGAATTATAGATGAAACGCGCGTTAGTATGGTTTAAAACCGATTTGCGTTTACACGACAATGAAACCCTCGTGCAAGCAATAAATCATAACGATGAAATAATTCCAGTGTATTGTTTCGATGAATCACATTTTTTAAGTTCCGAGTTTGGATCTTTGAAAACCGGTAATTTTAGGTTTCAATTTTTGATTGAATCATTGGTGGATTTGGATGTGAATTTGAGAAAATTAGGATCTGGACTTACTGTAGTATATGGCAAACCAGAAATAGCACTCACAGAATTGGCTGTAAAATACAACGCGCAACGAGTGTTTGCAAAAAAAGAAGTCGCATTTGAAGAAAAACAAACGCAAGGCTTAGTAGAAAAAGAATTGTGGAAAATTAAGTGTCTTTTAGAAACGTACAGTACCAGTACGCTATATCATGCTCAAGATTTGCCTTTTGCGTTGAGGGATATACCGGATGTATTTACTAATTTTCGAAAGCGTATTGAGCGTGATGGAATAATTCGAAAGGTTACTGAGATGCCAACCTTAATTTCTTCCCCAGCAATAGAAGTACTTAATCTGCCTGTTCCTGAAAAATTTGGACTCAAGAAAGTTACACCGGATGATCGAAAAGTATTTAACTTTCAAGGTGGAGAAACTGCGGGAATCAATAGATTAAATAGTTATTTATTCAGTTCTAATGCGATTGCGACCTACAAAGAAACGAGGAATGGAATGTTAGGAGAAAATTACTCCTCAAAGTTTTCCCCTTGGCTTGGTTTAGGGTGCTTGTCACCAAGAGAAATTTACGAAGAGATCAAAAAATATGAGCGGGAAGTAGTTTCCAATGATTCAACCTATTGGCTGATATTTGAATTGCTTTGGCGAGACTATTTTCGATTCATGATGAAAAAACACGGTCATCTTCTATTTTTGAAAAACGGAATAAGCAAACAAGAAGCGATAGTTAGAAAACAGGATGCCAAGTTGTTTAAAAAATGGATTCTTGGGGAAACAGGGAATGATTTTATTGATGCCAATATGATCGAACTTAAAAAAACAGGATTCATGAGTAACCGTGGAAGGCAAAATGTGGCAAGTTATTTCTGTCATGAATTAAAATTGGATTGGCGCTACGGTGCAGCTTATTTCGAAGAACAATTAATAGATTATGATGTTTGTAGTAACTGGGGAAATTGGGCATACCTAGCAGGTGTTGGAAATGATCCTCGTGATGGCAGAATATTTAACACAGAAAAACAGGCAAGTGATTACGATAAAAATGGTAATTACAGAAAATTATGGTTAGGCGAACTTTAATTTTTACATCTATTCTTAAAATGCGCCGTTTAAAATCTAAATGCTGAGGCAGTTATAATAGCAACTAAATGGAAGAATTAAAGCAAAATATTAATGGTTTTGACGATAGAGATACAGACAGAATCATTCAAATGGCATGGGAAGATCGAACTCCATTTGAAGCTATTGAATTTCAGTTCGGGCTGAAAGAAAAAGAGGTGATTGAGTTTATGAGAAAAAATTCTATTCCATCCAGTTTTCGAATGTGGAGGAAACGCATGAAAGCGAGAAAAACGAAACACCTAGCATTACGTGGAGATGGAGTGGATCGATTTAAATGTAGTCGCCAAAGAAGCACCGGCAACAAAATTTCAAAACGATAGTACGTTTGAGTGCTTTACGTAAGCAACGATAACGTTCACCCCCCCACATCAATGTGAAAAATTAACATAAAACAAGTTAACGAATGCTGTGAATTATTCGGCTATCTTATACTTTTGAAAAGTATTCATCAAAAATAATTTAATTAATATTTTCAAACTATGGCAAATTATTTCATCGTAGGCGCATCCTCAGGAATAGGAAAAAAACTGGCAGAAAATTTGGCTGATGCAGGGCATACTGTTTATGGTACATTTTGCAAGAATGAGATACAATCCTCGAGACAAACGCTGAATTTCGCTCACCTTAATGTTTTGGATGAAATGTTGTCGGTAGATTTTTTACCTGATACACTCGATGGAATTGTTTATTGTCCTGGAAGTATAAATCTACGTGCTTTTGATCGCATTAAACCGAGTGATTTTTTAAACGATTACAACTTGCAAGTAGTCGGCGCAATTAAAGCAATTCAAGCTGTGGTGTCAAAGCTTAAATCTTCCGAAAATGCTTCTATTACTCTTTTTTCTACGGTTGCAGTTAACGTTGGTTTGCCCTTTCATTCACAGGTTTCGGCTTCGAAAGGTGCGATAGAAGGGTTGACAAAAGCGTTGTCAGCAGAGTATGCACCAAACATTAGGGTAAATTGCATAGCTCCTTCTTTAACAGATTCGCCGCTTGCTGCAGGTTTATTGAATACAGAGCAAAAACGTGAAGCCAATGCTCAGCGCCATCCACTCAAGCGTATCGGAACAACGGATGATATTGCCAACATGGTCGAATTTCTATTATCCCCCAAGGGCAGTTGGATTACTGGTCAAATCATACATGTAGACGGTGGAATGTCTTCAATTAAATAAATATATTATGGCTTTCTATCAATTAATAAAAACACAAAAATTACCGACAACGGTTGAAGAAATTTGGGATTTTATTTCATCCCCAAAAAATTTAAAAGAAATTACCCCAGAGCATATGGGGTTTCTTGTGACAAGCAAAACAGGTTTGGATAAAATGTATCCAGGTATGATAATTTCTTATAAGGTGAGCCCGATATTAGGTATTAAGTTGAATTGGGTTACCGAGATTACGCATGTCAAAGAACTAGAATATTTTGTGGACGAACAACGCAGTGGACCTTATAAAATGTGGCATCATGAGCATAAAATTGAAGCAATTGAAGGTGGCGTATTAATGACTGATATTGTAAGCTATATTCCACCTATGGGTCTACTAGGTGCCGTAGCAAACTCTATTTTAATCAAAAAACAACTAAAGTCTATCTTTGATTTTCGTACCATAGCATTAGAAAAGAGGTATGGCAAATACTGATTAGCTCACAGTCTTAATCTTAGTAGGGTTATTAAATAATGCCGCTTGTGTTGAACGAGCGGTTTTTTATTTTTTAAGGGTTTTTAATTGTTGTGTTATCTCCAATATTTAACTCCCTTCCACCATTCACCGAAAAATAGCGACGTTTCACCTATTTCTTGTGTGTCAGGTTGAATATGACAAGTAGATTTGATGAAAATTAGAAATTATGGAAATGCAAGAAGATAAAAAAATGAAAGTGAAGGTTATTGAAAATAAGCAACGGAACTCAAAATTATTTGGAGGACTAATAGTTGTAGCGGTTGGAGTTTTGATTCTACTTAAACAAATGAATGTCTACATAGCCGATTGGATATTATCTTGGGAGATGATTTTGATTGTAGTTGGGGTAAGTATGCTCGTAAAGCATAAGTTCCAAAAAACAAGCGCCTATGTTTTAATATTGATTGGTGTGATTTTCATGCTGAATGATTTTTATCCAAATAGCATAGAAACGCGTTTTGTTTGGCCTGTGTTGATTATTTTAGTGGGAATTTCTATGTTGTTCAAAAATAATAATAAGTATGGAAAGCATAGATCTAAATGCACAACGCCCGATTTATCATTTGAAGAAGTTAGGACAGATGATTATGTTAATTCATCCGCAGTTTTTAGTGGTGTCACAAAAAAAGTGGTAACGAAAGATTTTAAAGGGGCAACTATTTCGAGTGTTTTTGGAGGTAATGAAATTAACCTTTCGCAAGCAGATTTCGTCGGAGAAAGAACGATAGATGTTACCTGTGTTTTTGGAGGAATAACGTTAATAGTTCCATCTTCATGGAATGTGAAATCAGATTTAACTTCTATTTTTGGTGGAATTGAAGATCAACGTACCCTTATGACTATAGAATCAGGTAGCGAGGATAAAGTATTATACCTAAAAGGAAAATGTATCTTTGGAGGCATTGAGATACAAAGTATTAATTAATGAAAGAAATTAAATCAAAAAAGTTCGTTAAAAACAGGTTTACACTTATTGTATTCCTGTTTTTGGCGTTGGATATAGGTTATTATTTCTTACTCAAAAGCTTTTCAATCAGCGCCACACAAATAGCGTTTGAAGTGGTGGTAAGTTTTGTGCTTATTCTCTTTTTTTCGTTCATATTACAACGGATTCATTCATTTTATCATTCACGCTCGGCAATTAGCATTGTTCATTTGAGTATTGTGGTAATGTTTAGCTTTTTGGTGACCGTGTTCATGCAAGAATATGGCAGTTGGATTGGCAAAAATGATCCAATTTATGAGGTGTTCTTAGTACATTC
>JAYSRU010000150.1:0-12909 GCA_043720875.1 Crocinitomicaceae bacterium | reverse complement strand
GCTTCACACAGCCGCCTTGCGATCCGATTATTGATTCAACTTGCTTTATGTCACATGTCGATTCCATTTGTGTAGGACAAAGTGTTACATTCACCTATACTGGCAATGCAAATGCAACTACTTACACGTGGCAATTTCCTTTTGGTTCGCCAAGCACCCTTACGGGAATAGGACCACATGCGGTAACCTATAACACCCCTGGTTGTCATCCGGTCATTTTGATTCTCAACGACAACCTACCAGGCACCATAGATTGTGTGGATTCCGTGTGTGTATTTCCAAATCCAACGGCCTCCGTTATTCAATGGAACAATTCACTGCAAGCAAACCCAGCGGGTATGAGTTATCAATGGTATTCGCAGAATCCAAATTGGACTTTATTGTCTGGTGAAACCAACCAGTTTTTGAATCCTCAAAACGGTGGCCTTTATAGTGTGGTAGTTACAAATGAGTACGGATGTTCGGATACTGCAAGTACTGACTTTGTGCCCACGGGAATAGATGAAATCGAATTGCATAACTGGAACATTTTCCCCAATCCCAATGATGGCTCGTATACATTAAACTTTGCATCTACAACCAATGAAACAATTGAAATGAGTCTTTACAGCGCCTTTGGCGATTTGGTAGATTTACGTACTATGAATGTTCATCCTGGTTCGCAGTCGTTTTTCATATCCAATCAGAACCTTGTGGCGGGCGTTTATTATGTAATGATTTTATCAGAAAAGGCACAAGTAACAAAGAAATTGGTAGTAAAATAATCCATTTAATATTTTAGGAAAGAGATGATGCCGAAGATCAAAATTGATCTTCGGCAAATCTATTCTTTTGAACATTTTAGATTATTGGATATCCATGCAGTCAAATAAATTGGCGCACGGCTGAAAGGAAATTGCGACTACAAATTGATTGAATGCGATAAGACTAAAATTCAATCTATTTACAATTCAATTCCACAATCCAATAACCAGTTGAAGTGAAGAACTGGAAGATGCCCAGGCTGAGCTGGCAGTGTATGCGCGTTTGTTAGCCATGGAATCTGACTTAGCCCAATGGCTGCAAAATGAATTAGAAAACAAAACAGTGCCTGCACAAATATCTGATACTCTGCTTAGCCTATGCACCGACCAGGGCACCGCAGCAGCTCACACTATCCATAGGAAAGTTCTTTCCTTATTAAATTTTTTAGATAGTTATTGGAGAGATACAGATGAGTGGAATGTGGGGGAGAATTGAGGGGTTTGAAAAATTAATTATGTTTAAAAAAAAGGAAGGATAAAAAGTTCGTCTCTTTCGTCCCGCGATACACGGAATTAAATCCATGAGCCTTCATACTGACTGGTGCCCCCCTTTTTGTATTTCATAAATCATCTGTTAGAGGAAGTGCTTTTTTTACTTCGTACGATTTGTCTTGTCGTTTTACAAGAATATCCGTTTTTAGCAAGTTTCCGCAAATATTCCTTACTTTACGACCTAAACTCTCATATGCAGTTGGTTCAATTACTTTCCCATATAAATTATAGTACAATTCGGGAGTAATTACATTCGGTTTGATTGATTGTTTATTATAATGGTTGTATCTAAATATGATATTCAGAACTTTTTTTTGTGTGCCGTCCAAATCAGCTAGTTCCTTTCCTGTTTGTTTTTCAATTTGAGAAATAAAATCAGTGATTGTTAATACTCGGTTCAAAATATAAATAGGGGTTTGTTCTGTGCTTGCAGTTAAATGTTCTGAAATAAGATAACCATCTTTTAAATCATTTAATACGTCAGAATGATTGTTACTCGGACTAAGCAATATTGTATAAAGTCGCTTCTTGTTTAATCTTTCGGACTTGAATAAATATGCTAAAACTATTTCGTGTTCTTTAGTTGCCTTACCTTTAAGCCTTTCATTAATAAAACCGTAAAATGAATTCAACCAACGCTGAGTTTCATCATCAATTAGCTTTCCAGAGGGTATTAATAAAGAAATAGTATCTGGAGTTGATAAATCATAATATGGGACATCAATCAAATTTTCAAGACAAACACTAACGAGTGTTGCCATACCTATACCTTGACTTTCAATTTTGTCAAATGCTTTAAGGACATTTGCCAATTTAGGGTTTTTGGTTTCAGGCACTCCAGGTATAATTCTTCTTATTTCACAATCTGTAGAAGAATCTGCGATAACCATTTTCTGCTTGAAAGTTCCTGGGTTTTTTATTTCAAGATTTTCATCTGGATTAATTTTTATGGTGATAAATTTATTTACCGTGTAATCACGATGAGCGAGCGCATTGTTTATAATCTCACGAACTAACTTTTCCGGATATTCTGGTTCACTTCTTCCTCCGCCTACATAACTTCTGCCGACTTTAATGTGTCCCCATACAAATGAAAAAGCATCGTCCATTAGGTTGAGAACATCATTTTGTAAATATTTTTTATCCTTCCCAATTTCATTTCCTGTTTCAAAATAACAATCCACCTCAGAACGATATTCAAGATATTGAAAGGGTTCTTTTCCGAAAAGGAGTAATCCTAAAACAGTAATTCCATTTTCTGGGTTGATACAATAGCGTCTGTTTAAAAAGTCTCTTGCATCTTCAATATCTTTTTTTACTGTTTCCTTTTTACTTGGTGTATTTATTTTTATAATAAATTGGTTAATTTTATCAATGTCTAAATCATCTAATTTTGCATTAGTAACTACACTGATTTCCTTTGAATACTCCAATTCAGCTTTATACTCTCTATGTCTAACAAGTTTTTCTTGTGGAATTATTTTATCTTGTGTCAAAATTCTTTCTAAATAAACATTATTGAATTTTAAATATTTCAAGTCCTCACTTAAGGGAAGAACTGTAATGATAGCAACCGTTTTCCCTGAAATAGCGCGAAACTCCAAAAGAATATTCTCACTTAGATTAATCAATACATCATTATCATTCTTGAAAAATTTTGTTTGAAGGTCAATTAGTTTCCCTTCGTTGTTTCTATCAAATCCAGTTAAATTATATGCTTTATTTCGTTCACGAATACCACAAATAATATATCCTCCTTTAGTGTTGAGATAAGCGCAAATAGTTTCTTTTAGTGAAGTCCATTCGTTGCCTGTTGAAAGGTCTTTCAACTCTACAATAGAATTTTCATTGTCAAAGAACTGTCCACCCGATAAAGTGGCTTCAATACCCGAAATGATACTATCTAGTATCCTATTATTGTCGTTCATATTGTTTTTATAAGCAGGGGCAAAGGTATAAATTATTAATATAGTTTGTAAGTTACATTTATATTCTTGGCATTAACTCTAATTTATATCTATGCCTCATTTTAGAGTCCCCATTCTCTCCAAAAAAAATGAATAACCGAAGTTTTTACTGAGTTCATTCTCACTTATAAAAAAAACTTACCCTTTAAACTATTGCCAATTACCCATACCCCCAAACATAAGCAAAAACCCATTCACCCTAAAGGGGGTGTTTTCACGGTATTTTATGCGTGCGTCTTATGCCGCTGCTAACCTTGCGTTAAAATTCAAACACCCCACCTATGAATATTTGCATTCACAAGTGGGGTGCTTTAGATACTATTGGTACGTAAAAAATATTTCTTCTTTGTAGCTTTATTGTATTACCACCTTGGTGCGTTTTATAATTGTGTTGTCCACTTGCACATCTATAGTATATACACCTACAGGCAAGTGTTGCACATCTATAGCGGTGCGCTTGCCAGTGGCGCTGTTTACCAGCACTGTTTGGCCAAGAGCATTGCGCAGGGTGGCGCTCCACTGCTGCGGCCAGCTGTTGTACTGTTCCACATTCAGCTGCTCGTGCGCAGGTTTTGGGAACACCCCAGCCGAGGCATAAGTTATGTTGGGCACACTCAGCGCGAGATTCAATCATTCAAAGAGTCACGGCCCAATAGCAACTTTTCCAATAAATCTACCTCAAATATTCCAATACCCACTCGCCTGCTCACCGGAGTTTGAAATCGCATAAGTGAATTTAGCTATACCTCATAGGGGTGAAAGCAGCAAAGAAAAATGGCCAGCACCACACGCAGGAAATTGATGAATTATGTAGCATATTCTGGTTTTTATGTAACAGAATCTTGCAACATTCTTTGACCTTTGTTTCAATTGCTTTGACTTCATAAATACTGATTTAAGAAGTTTTGATGAAATTTAGAAGCGGTCATGTCAGCCAATGTGTAATTATGCTTAGAAGGAAATTATATTTTGTAATTAAGTCCTTGCAATCGTATTTGTACCGGTCGTTCTATTCATATCTCAAATTGGATGAACCACGAGGTATTTTTTCACAAAATGACAGCATCTTAAACCTGAATGACTTGATTGTGAATTGCCCGATGGGCTTACACGCGCATATGAAAAGATGAATGAACTAGACAACAAAGAACCACGGAAGAAATTCAAAAATGAATGGAAGAGGAATGGAGATAGAGTGGAATAAAAAAATCCAATGGGATGGAAAAGACAAAATCAACAGCAAGAATTCGAAGCATAGCCGCTCAGCAATCTACCAAACTGAGTGAAAAAACCCTTTCCAAAAAGGTGGAGGCTTCCGTTTTTCTGACAAATGTGGCTGATGTTTTTCTTTTCGTTACCTGTGTAATAAAAGAAACCTTCTCGCGCGGCTTCGAATTTAAAGAGTTTTCGCGGCAGTGCTTTCATATCGGATATAAATCCTTGGGTCTCATTGCCATAACGGGAACAATTATGGGATTAGTACTTACCATACAATCGCGGCCAGTGCTAGTTGACTTTGGGGCTGTGACTATGCTGCCAAGCATGGTAGCTATCTCGATTGTCAGAGAAATGGGGCCTGTCATCACAGCACTCATTTGTGCCGGTAAGATAGGTTCGGGTATGGGAGCTGAATTAGGTTCGATGAAGGTAACGGAACAAATTGACGCGATGGAGGTATCATCTATTAACCCAATCCGGTTTTTAGTGGTAACAAGGGTATTGGCTGCAACCCTTATGATCCCTTTGCTCATTTTATATGCTGACACACTTGGGATATTGGGAAGTTGGGCAGGTGCCAACATCAAAGGCGATGTGTCATTCGTTCTTTTCTTCTCGCAGGCTTTTGGTCATCTTGAATTTATTGATTTTATACCTGCGTTCATTAAATCATTCTTCTTCGGTGCTGTTATCGGGCTGGTGGGTTGCTACAAAGGCTACAATGCAGGGCGCGGAACGGAAAGTGTTGGCGTGGCTGCGAACTCTGCCGTAGTGCTTGCCTCTTTGCTTGTGATAATTGTAGACATGATTGCGGTTCAAATAACTGATATGATATGAGAACCACAGCATCAGCATCAGAAAGCCCAGACACTACTTCAATGAAAAACCAGGTGAATGAATCCGTTATTGAAATAACCGATTTATCAAAATCATTCGGCCAGCAGGAGGTGCTAAAGAAAATATCGCTTAAGCTTTATAAGGGTGAAAACTTGGTTGTTTTGGGTAAGTCAGGTACCGGTAAATCCGTTTTGATCAAGTGCATTGTGCGGCTTTTGGAATCAGACGAAGGAACCATCAATGTGCTTGGAGAAAGTGTAACTACCCTGAATGGAAAAGAACTCAACATGCTTCGCCAGAAAATTGGCTTCCTCTTCCAAAGTGGCGCCCTGTATGATTCCATGACGGTAAGGCAGAACCTTGAATTTCCGCTGCGCAGAATAAAAAGTGAACTTACCAAGCAAGAAATAGACGAAAAAATAATTGAGGTAATGGAGAATGTGGGGCTGTCTGACACATTGGACAAAATGCCCTCTCAACTTTCAGGCGGCATGAGAAAACGGTTGAGTTTAGCCCGCACTGTGGTAGTGAATCCATTGATAATGCTCTATGATGAGCCCACTACAGGGCTCGACCCTGTTACTTCTGATGAAATAAGCCAACTGATATTGGATGTTCAGAAAAAGTATAAAACCTCTTCCATCATCATAACGCATGACATAAAGTGTGCACTGAAAACCGCGAATAGAATCATCATGCTAAGCGAGGGAGGTGTTTACAAGGAAGGCAGTGTGCATGATTTTGAAAACTCTGATGACCCCCTTATTCAATCCTTCTTCAATTAAATATTCGATATAACATTACTCAAAATGGATACACATACACCAAAATTTAAAGTGCGCTTAGGGCTATTCGTGGCTGGAGGCATTGGGCTTTTTGTGCTGGCAATTTTCTTTATCGGAAAACAGAAGAATCTTTTCAATCCTGTTTACAAGCTGACCGCTATGTTTTACAACGTGAGCGGCCTGCAAGTGGGAAACAACGTGCGGTTCACCGGCATCAACGTTGGTACTGTTGACAATATAGTCATCATAAATGATTCCACTGTTCGTGTAGATATGCTCATAAAAAAAGATGTCATGCAGTTTATTAAGTCAGACTGCGAGGTGGCCATTGGTTCAGAAGGACTTATTGGCGACCGCATACTGATAATAACGCAAGGCAGCGCAGGTGCACCCATTGCCAGCGAAGGCCAAGAGCTTGCATCAGCAGAACCCGTGGAGACAGACGCCATAATAGCCAGCCTGCAGGTAACAGCAGCAAATGCAGAAGTAATAACCCAGCAGCTGGCAGAAATAATGTATAAAGTAAACAGCGGAAAGGGCACCCTGGGCAGGCTTATTCAAGACAGCACTATTGCTGATAACTTCGACCAAACCATGGTGAACCTCAAGCAAAGCAGTCAGGGATTAGAAGAAAACATGGAGGCCGCAAAAGACAATTTTCTGCTGAGGGGATACTTCAACAAGAAGAAAAGGGAAGCTGAGCGCAAAAAGCGTGAAGCCGAAAAGAGAAAGGGAAAAATGGATAAGTAATCGCTTGGAAACATGAAGCGGGTATTGCATACAGCCAAACTGACCACTTATGTGCTGAAAGAAACCCTTCAGTGAGTTTGTGCATGACAGGGGAATGAAACTGAGCGCTGCTTTGTCCTATTACACCATCTTTTCTTTGCCTCCTTTGCTTATCATAATCTATAAGTCTGTGCGGAATATTCTTTGGGGCTTATGCCGTGCGGGGCGAAATATTTGGGCAGATAAACGGACTGGTTTGCAAATGAGGCTGCGCTGCAAATACAAGAGACCATAAAGAATGTAAAGCTTTCTAACAACAACAGGTTGGCCACCGCACCTGGTTTAGCCATTCTACTTATTGGTGCATCCGGGGTATTTGCCTAAATTCAAGATTCCATCCATTTCATTTGAGGAATAGAAGCGAAGCGGATTTTGCCGAACGTACGGTTTGTGGGTTTAAGAAGTTGGCGATTTCGGAGACGAAAACTGTCTGCCAGCACTGAACTTGATACGAAGCACAAATGTTCATTTAACCACTGAACCGCCAATTTCTTAAACCCGCTGTTACCTGCTGGGCTTCTCTTCGGTCGAAGGTCTGTCGTGTCAAGTTTGCACTGTCCCCGTGCGTGGGCTTGGTAGCTCTTTTGCATTTTTTTTGTTGGGCTTTTGTGCGTCTGCAAAAAATGCAAATGTGCTACCAAAAGCGCTGGCGTTTTAGTTTTTTAATATTCCTTTTATCATTTTTAAAAAGTCTTTAAGTGCAGGCAAATTTTCTGATAGGTCGTAACTGCCGTCTGAAATTTCTGATGTGTCTTTACGTAAGAAAAACTCACTTGACCCTGTGAAGTCTTCAAATTCTGTTTGGTCTATGCACACAAAAAAGTCAATGTGGGGATATTCAAATTCTATGTTGCCGTCAACTGTATAAATGTCAAATTCGCTGTCGTAGATATGTCCAAACCTTTCAAGTAAGGTCGTTTTTAAGATGTCTATTTTGTAACAGAACATACCACAAATGGGCTTACTTTCTAAACAGTTTTGCTTGATTGTCTTGGCACGTTTATTAAATGCTTCTATGTCGGCACTTGTAGCGTTTGTTTTCACTTCAATAACCATTTTGCAGTCTTCGGCATTTACTCCAATGTCTTCGGGTGTAAAGGCTGCAACTAAAGCGTAATCGCTTGTTAGAATAAGGTCAATTTGTCCTTCGTCTTCTTCATTGTCAAGGTTTACAACGCCTCTGCTAATTGTAACTTTATTATTAAAATGCTTTTCAATAATTTCTTTTACAAAAAACTCTCGAACCTTTCCACGAATGCCCATATGCTGAATAACCTCCGCAACATTGCTTTGGGCATTCAATAATTTTTCTGTGTAATGGAAATATTCTTCAAACTTCATTTGCCCCAAACTTTATCAATTACAAATTTTATTTCGTCTTGCATTTTAGTTGCAAGGGCAATTGCTCCATTTAAAGTCCTTTGTTCTGCTTCGTATTCTTCAATTAACCTGTCTTGTGTTTCAAGGTCTGGTAACTTAATTTCAAAACTTTTTATTTCGTCAACTGATGCAACATTTTTAATAGCAACTCCCGAAACACCCTTTAATAATTGGATTTGGAAATGCGGTGTTTCCATTAAAAGTTTTAAAAATAATGGTCTTATTAAATCTTGCTTTGGTGTAAGTTTTAATAATGCCTGATTAATTATTCCTTTCTTAGCATTGGAAGGAACTAAAGCAACTTTACCCATTGTTCCCGAACAACTCATCAAAATATCAAAAGGCAAAACTTCAAATCGTTTCATTTCTTGAAATTTTTCCTTTGTAATAAAGTATCTTCCAAGTGAAAAGTCATTTTGTATGGCGTGGCTTTGCTCGTAAACTAAATACCCACTTTCAACAAAAATTTCCTTTTTTAGTGAACCGCCAAAAGGACCACGAACAAAATCTGCAATATCAATCATACGGACGGTTTCCCAATCATTTTGGATTTTAAATGTGGGTGCATAATATTCAATTAGAAGATTACAACCGTCTATGACTTTTTGGTATTGATTTATTTCTTCTGTGATTTGCTGTTGAACTTCTATTGATGGAAGTGGGATTTCAATAGCATAAATTTGTTTATGAGAAATATGCTTTACGGTTACACCGTGTGTTTTTTGTTCAATTTTATATAGCTCTTCATTAAGAAACCTAAATACATAGTCAGGCAATACATTTTCAAATTCATACAATCTACAAACCCTTTGATTTAATAATGCAGGAACTTTACCCCACTTAAACGCTTTGAATTCTCCATCCATTCCAATAAGGATTTCATCTTCGTTTACAATAAAAGAATTATCATATTCTCCTGAATAGTATGTATCAGAGTAACCCGTTTTGATGTCTCTAATTCTAATAATTGGCATTCCATTTTTGTCTGTATTAAACAATTCCGATTGAAATGGAAATCCAGTTTGGATTTTTAATACATCTGCAAGTTTTACTAAATTGAAATTTGAATTTGTCTCTTCTTCCTTTGTTTCAAACCTATCAAAACTTAAATTGTAATCTCTTTCTTTGTCCAGTAAATCAATTATATCTTTTGTGAGTTTGTTTGTATTCACAAGGTTTGAACCATACTCAATAACATCAGCTTTTATTGCTTCTTCAAACCATTCTTTCAATTGCTTTTCGGTTTCAAATATTTCAGGACAACCTGTTCTTTTAACTAAATCGGCAATAAGTTTTTCTCTTTTATCTTCAAAGGTTTCTATTGCATTATCGGATTTTTGGATTTTGGATTTATTTTTTTCTCCGTCTTGCTTTAGTTTTTCGGCTGCAATGCCAAAGTCTATTTCTTCTTGTGTTTTAAGTGCCTTTTCAACTTGTTTTCTACAGAATGTAAATACAGTAGATGTTGCTTTGTAATTCTGAAGTTTAGCAAACTCATCTCGGTGTAAAAAACGAAGTTTTTTCACAAACGTGGTTTCGGATTTTTCCTCAATTTCCTTTGCAAACTTTTCAATATCTGTTTTGCAAAGTTCCAACCATTCTAATGCTTCGGGCAAATCATTTTCCTTGATTGGATTGCGATTTGTGTTTAAAGAAAATCCATCATTCTCAATATTTACAAGCAAAACTTCCTTTCGCTTTCTTGCAATTGCACGGTCAATAAAAAGTATTGAAGTTTTAACTCCTGAATATGGCTGGAATATATGTGCAGGTAATGAAACAACTGCCCACAAACCAGCTTCATAAATTAACCAGTTTCTTAAAGTAACATAGTCGCCAGAGGTTTGAAAAATAATGCCTTCGGGAACAACAAAACCTGCTTTTCCATCAGGGTTTAAATGTTGAAGAATATAAGATGAAAAAAGTATCTCAGTTCTGTTTGCAGGAATTCTAAATTTGTCGTGTGGTTCAATTCCGCCTTTTGGTGTCATAAATGGCGGATTGGCTAAAATGCAATCGTATTTATCTTTCCAACGAGTGTCTGTATTTAAAGTGTTGTATTCGTGAATTTGTGGATTACCAAAATGATGCAAGTATAAATTTACCCTTGCCAACCGAACCATTAAAGGCGTATTGTCGTAGCCAACAATATTTTTCTCAATGATGCTTCTTTCCGAACTTGAAAGTTTAGCACCCCAATAAACGGGTATTCCTTCGTTTACATAGTTTACCAATTCAATTTTTGCTTCCTCAAACCCTTTTGTATTTCTTCTAAGAATATGCTTGAATGCTGAAACTAAGAAACCTCCCGTTCCACAAGCTGGGTCAAGAATTGTTTCATCTTTTTTGGGGTCAACTACTTCTACGGTAAAATCAATAATGTTTCTTGGGGTTCTAAATTGTCCGTTGTCGCCTTGTGCACCCATTGTCATTAGCAAATACTCAAATGAGTTTCCTAATTCCTCACTATGGCTGTATGCAAAACCGTTGATTATTCCTAAAAAACGTAACAAGACTTTTCCGTCTCTGAATTTCAAAAAAGCATTTTGGAATATTTCACGAAATAGGGAAGGAACTTGATTTGCTTTTTGAATTGCTTCAATTCCGTTAATGAATTTTGTTACTGTTTGGTCGGCACTCAATTGATTATTCATAAGCTGCTGCCACGAATATTCTTTTAGCGAACCAATAAAAAACTTCTCCTTTAAACCAACCTGACGAAGTTCTTCGTCTTGGTCGTCCATAAATTTATAAATGAGGGCGATTGTAATTAACTCAATTTGGTCGCTTGGCAAAGGCAAAACACCAACTAATGTATCTCTTGCATCATCAATTTTTTTCTTTGTTTCTTTATCTAACATCTGTAATTATCTTGGTAAAAATTGATTAATGTTTACGTTATCTTTTATGTAATTCAGAATTACAGGAATGTTCTCTTTACCAATTGTTTTTAAATTGTAAAGCCCAAGCCTTGCATCATTTGGGTCTGGGTTTTTGTCATTCATTTGTTTGCGGATGTCGTCAAACAACAAATAACTTTCAAAAAGTCGTTTGGCTGAATTGTATTTTGAACCGTCAAGTTTTGTATCACTCATAAACTTGCCAAAATATTCATCAGCTAAATCAGTCCTTGTTTTTAATTTGTATCCATTTAGGAATACTTTCATTAGGACTTCGGGAAGTGAAGCCCTGCGGTCTATATCGTAGCTGTCAAGCAATTTGTCTAAGTCCCAATATTCAGTTGGCTTGTTAAAAATATTTTCCTTTACATAAGCACTTAATGAATTCCAATCTTCTTGTTCTACTGCTTTTTTAAGGTCGGGATTTTTTTCAACTTCTTCTTTTGCTGTATCTTCAAAACGCTTTGAGAAAGCCTCTTTATCAACTTTCATTATTTTGGAAGGGCCAAAATCTTCTTGATTTACAGATTTTACTTCATCTGCACCAGTATAATTCAAGTCGGGTGTAACACCGCCACCACCTATATTTTCTTTTCCTTCCGCTTCTTTTGGTAATTCTATTTTTTGCTTGTAATCGTATTCGTCTTGAAAATATTGATGGTTTGCAAAGAAGTCAAACAAGTAATAATTATCTTTGTCAACGCTTGGTAAATCAGGATATTCAAATGTATTTAGTCTTGTTCCTCTGCCTTTTATTTGAATATAGTCGGTCGGTGAAAAAATTGGTCTTGCTAAAACAACATTCAAAATATCAGGGCAATCATAGCCCGTTGTCATCATTCCAACTGTTACACAAACTCGGGATTTACTACTTTCGTAATCTCTCAATTCAGGATTGAAACTACTGTGGCCGTTAAGGTCGTTATTAGCAAAACGTGTTGTTCTGTCTTGTGAGCCTGTGATGTCGGAAGTGATTTGCAAGGCGAAGAATGAGCCTTTGCCATATTCCTCGGGAAATAATTTACTGGCTTCTTCATTGAGCATTTTAGTTAAGATGCGACAATGAAAACGTGAAATACAGAAGAAAATGGTTTTACCTATTTCTCCACTTATTGGGTCTCGTTTGGCGTGTTTGAAAAAAGCCTCAACGAATTTTTTATTCGTTTCGTTAGAAACGAATTTTCGCATAAAATCCTTTTTGTAAAAAGTATCTTCTTCTTCGTCTCCGTCCTCGTTTGTAAACTTATGTGTCCAGCCTTGCTTGCTTAATAATTCGGTTGTAATGTCTGTTCTAGCATCAAGCAATTTGGGCATACACAAATAAGGCGGAACGTGTTTAACTGCATCTTCTAAACTGAAACGAAATGTCGGAATACCATCAGAACAACCGAAGGTTTCATAAGTGCTAAGTAATAATCTCTTTTCTGTTTCTCTTGGGTCTGTTTCGTCAAGTTTTACACCTTTTAGATAGTCTTTTGGTGTTGCCGTTAATCCAAGTTTCGAACCAATGAAGTATTCAAAAATTATTCTGTTATTTCCGCTTATTGTCCTGTGGGCTTCATCTGAAATGATGAGTTGAAAATCTGTTGGCGAAAATTCTTTTAAAAATCGGTTGTCGTATGATAAACTTTGAATTGTAGTAATTACAATTTTAGCATTTTGCCAATCGTTTTTATTTCTTTTGTAAATGACAGATTGTATTCCATCGTCTTCTAAATAATTTTTGAAATGCTTGTAT
>JAYSRU010000149.1:0-1566 GCA_043720875.1 Crocinitomicaceae bacterium | reverse complement strand
AATCTGTTGAACCACCATCCAACATTTGAGCTTGAATTACAATCCCAAAAATATCACTAAAGGATTCATTTAACGCACCAGATTCATTTTGATATGTTAAATTTGAAGTATGATGTGTAACTCCATGTGTAAATTCGTGGGCAACAACTGAAGGTTCCATACCGAAATCCCATCCGTTTTCTTTTCCAAAAACCAAATTATTATGGCTACCGCCATCAGGGTCAAAATATGCGTTTATTTCTTCAAGCTGTGTATGAACGCGAATTTCTCTACTGTCATTATTTTGTCCAGTTCTTCCAAAAATTATTCTAAAATAATCCCAACTAGTAGAAACATGATAGTGTGTTGATGTTTCCGTTTGAAAAGTATTTCCCCAATTATCGTCAGCATCTTTAGTATTTTGTGCCAGTGAAAAAGGACCTGTTGGATTCTTTTTAGTATGAATTACACGTGTATTATCATTAGTTTTAAGAATGTATTTATTGGTTGGAAAGCCTTTGTATTGAGTATCAATTATTCTGCTTCCATACCCATAAATATCAGCAGGACCATCATAAATATGTCCATTTTCAGTTCTGAAAATTTGAGCGGTATGCGCATCAATGTAATAAATGGTAGTTTCTGTTGTTGGACTAATAGTTTTAACTGAAATTTTATATGCTAATCGATATCTACTTCCCAAAATATCAGCACCCATATCTTTTACTTCATCGATAGCGATTAATAATTCTGGCACTGGATACCAAGTAGCATTACTATCAGCATCATCAATTCTTTTTTCTTGTTCCCAATGTGGGTGTTCCCAAGCAAAATGCAGACTCGGGGGTAGTTGATTGAAAAAAGCATCTAAAATTTGAGTATCATTGTAGCTAGGAAATGGATTAACTGTTAAGTCTATTGCATGTTTTGCATTTGTGAAAATTAAATTTCCATTGAGGTCAAAATGTTCAATACAGCCAACACCTTCAACAGGTACGTTCTTGAAAGTTTGTTGAAACTTGTAATGTTTGTACTTTACTAAACTGTCAGTGTGTACATCAATTAATTTCATATTATTATCAATGTCTTCCTTTTCTATTTTGTAAAACTGAAAACAGGCTCCTGGTTGATAAGTGTTAGGAACATTAAAATACATCCAGCCATCTTGAGCAGGTTGCGAAAACATTGGCGATAAGGTTGTTTCAAATTCGTCTAACTGAGCAAACAAAGAATTTGAAGAAGCAATCAAGCCAAATAATAAAATCTTTTTCATAGTATAATTTTTAAAGTTAATAATTCAGTTTCAAGTCTTGCGCTACCTCTGTTTATTGTCGTTCAGCTTTCAGAGAATTTTAGCTCTAAGTTGGCTTTCTTAGCTGACGACGTTTACACTCAATATCACATAACGTTTTGCGGCTACCCGAAGGGCGGGACTTTTACCACAAAACTTGATTTGAAAAACTAATGTTTGATTAACCACAAAACTGTCTTTGGAACACGAAACCCAGCCTTTTGGGTAGGTGCTGTTGAACTAGACCTACGGTAGCAGTCGCGATAATTTTGTATCTTTCAAAGATAATTAAAACT
>JAYSRU010000148.1:0-1566 GCA_043720875.1 Crocinitomicaceae bacterium | reverse complement strand
ATGGTAAGAATGTTTGTAAATATTGGTTTTGATGAGAAAATCTCGCCTGCCAATATTGTAGGAGCATTTGCAGGAGAATCTGGAATTCCAGGAAATACGTTAGGACAAATCAATATTTTCGATAAATATACATTCGTTGATGTTCCAAAAGAATACGCAACAACGGTATTGAATCGTATGGATGGAGCGTCAATTAAAGGAAAGAAAGTGAATGTTGAGATTGCAAAGCCAGCTTAATATTCTTTTAAATATAGAGAATTTTCAATTTACAATGTTCAATTCTCAATGTTCAAGTGCAACAAAAAGCATCAGTCGAGTTTCGGCTGATGCTTTTTTGTTTATTTGAAAAGTTTGCACTAACTGTGTAACCATAAATAAGAATTAGTTACTTATTTTTCTTTAAAGCCTTTATAATTTTTGAGTAAAGCAATTTTTCATCAATGGGTTTAGAGATGTAATCATTCATTCCAATGGCAATACATTTTTCATAATCTGCCGTGGTGACATCCGCTGTGAGAGCAATTATTGGAATTTGAGATTTCATTTTTTTACGAATATAGGTAGTTGCTTCAAATCCGTCCATTTCGGGCATTTGCAAATCCATTAAAATTAGGTCGTATTTATTATCTTTCAGTTGTTCAATTGCTAATTTTCCATTATCAACCATGTCCAATTCAAAGCCAAAATCCATCAGAATTATCTTGATTAATAACTGATTAAGTGCCACATCTTCAACCACCAACACTTTCACATCCCCCGTTTTTGTTTCATCTTCAATAACAATGTCTTGTTCGACTTTTATGGTTGTTTTTTTGAAGTTTAAGGTAAAACTGAATTTTGTTCCTTTATTGAGTTTACTTTTCACGGTAATTGTTCCCCCTTGAGCCTCAACCAACTGTTTGACAATGGCAAGCCCCAAACCCGTACCGCCATAAAAACTCTTGGCGTTTAGATGTGCTTGTTCAAAGTTATTAAAAATATCATTTAATTTATCCGCTTGAATTCCGATGCCCGTATCCGTTAAGTTGAACTCAATATTCACACTATTTTTATCTTCATTAACCATCAAAATTTGTAAGGTTATTTTTCCTCTCTCCGTAAATTTCACGGCATTACTCAACAAATTCAAGATTATTTGTCGCAAACGAATGGAATCTCCTTCTATTATTTGAGGAATGTTATCATCGTATTCACTAATTAATGCTAAGTTTTTTTCCTTGGTTTTTATTTCAAATAATTGCAACATATTAGCAATCGAATCAGACAAATTAAAAGGTGCTTGTTTGAAAACCATCTTCCCAGAATCCACTTTGGCAAGGTCGAGAATATCGTTTATTAACTCAATCAAGGCATCACCCGAAACCCTAATGGCATCAATATATTCCTTTTGTTTTTCGTTCAATTCCGTCTTCAAAACCACGTTCGTGAAGCCCACAATGGCATTCATTGGCGTTCGGATTTCGTGGCTCATGTTCGAGAGGAATTGCTGTTTTGCTTTCATGGCATCCTCGGCAATTTGAGTTTTTATTTCCGCATTGTTTTTCGCCTCAATTAACTCATTTTTTG
>JAYSRU010000147.1:0-1573 GCA_043720875.1 Crocinitomicaceae bacterium | reverse complement strand
ACTCTTCCAAATGGAAAAATAAAGCCACCAAACTGCCCAAAAATTTCATTCAATTTGGAAATTTTGTTCCCCTGAAAGATTTGAACCCAAAAATGCATGATATTGTATTCGAAGTTTATGGGCAATATGAAGCGGAAAAAGTAATACTAGTTTATGTCCATTGTTATAACTTTGGTCAATATAATAAAACAAACTACATGATAATCTATAATAAGACAGGTGAGTATATTAGAACCGCGTGTCATGCATATATTGAATAACATGGTGTTTCGATTCCAAAACAGAATACATTAGATGCGTGGATATAGAGGGTTTTAACAAGAAAGAATTAGGATTCGTCCTGATAACTATCGGGAGATGCAATGGGAAACCGCATAGCCAAACACATATACAGTGCAACAGGCGTAAATGAAAAAAGCACCTACTATGTGCGCGATGCAAGCGGAAATAGTACAGCAACTTATGAGAAAACAATTGAGCAAATGGAGATAAATGGACAGATGGTAAATGGCGTTAATTAGGAGCTGAAGGAACGTCACATTTAAGGCAGCAGCCGTTTGGGCATGGATACCGAATCGTTCACTTTAATAGACCAAGACCCACAAAGCCAAGAGCCAACCGCCACACTGACCACTGACACTGACCACTGACACTGGCCACCGACAACTCGGCTTTAAACAATACGAAATTACCAATCATCTTGGAAATGTTTTGGCTGTCATCACCGACCGTGAATTTGCTTACGCACCATGTGGAGCTCAACAGCTGGATGGAGTGATCAATGTAACCCTTCATTGAAATGCATATTGCAAACTAATTCCTGATTGATTTTCTTTCGCCCATGACAAAACAAATATCCTGGGTTGAACATTTTGAGCGATGCGCGGCATCGGTGCAAAACAAGAGATCGTATTGTGAAGAACATAGTCTTTCATATAAATCATTTTTCTATCATCAATTGTGGATGAAAACACCTCTATCAATGACGATTTCAATTATGGCTACACAAAAATTGGCGAGTTTTTGCGGGATGATAAAGGAGTAACCGTTGGCGAAATTGTTGTTTGGGATTCAATTCCTTTTGGCAAAGAATATCAGAATAGGCACGACACAGTTTATTCTGAAACAGGTGAATTCGAGCGCATTTTAATTGATGAGGGATGGAAATTTACAAAAACAATTGCTAATCGGTTGTATCATCTTAGGAATTTGCAACACTTGAATTTAGACAGGAATTATCCTTTTGGCCCCAGCGAATTATGCCAGATTAGAATTAACACAACGGTTCTTCAAAGAGTATATGCAAACATTATTTTTAAAGGTCGAAAAGTACTTGTGCCAGATGAAAGGGCTATTTCCAGTAATTCATCAAACCTCATTTACTTTAGAAATATCCCAAAGCACCAAGAAGTGAAGTTTATATCTTATTATACTGAAAACGGGCAGTTTTATTTTGCTATACAAGAATTAACCGTGTCAAGTGATATTGAATTAACTCCAATTTATAAAAAAGTAGATAAAGTTGAAATCGAAGATTATATTTCCAAATTGGAGTGGCCATGACCTTTTGCCA
>JAYSRU010000146.1:0-4420 GCA_043720875.1 Crocinitomicaceae bacterium | reverse complement strand
GCTGCACTTTCACCTATTAATTTATTTAGAGATAGTGATGTAAGAAATTCATTAATCGCCAAGAGGGGTTTAAAAACTAGTGCTACTGGTTTATAAATATTATAAGTCATATAAACCATCTTATTGGTTTTTTGAAGGACAATCGGGTGAAAAATATTCAGACAGAAGTATTCAACAAGACTTCGAAATGCGGTAGAAGTATCGGGTGTAAACCCTTGTAGAACAGCACATACGCTTCGACATAGCCCTCCCATTTATTATTAAATGAAACAAATTTAAGAGTACCACAAACCTTGTTGGGCCATAGTAGCAGTAAAACCACCGAAATTTATACGCATGTATTGGCCATAAATAATAAAACCGTAAAAAGTCCTTTGGGTTTTTTAGAAAATTTGAATATTTTTGAGAGTAATATTAAAGTTTCGAAAAATAATTCAACTGATACAAATGCCATATATCCGCAATAGCGTTATAAGTAGTGGAATACTTTAATGTTATCGGTCAGTGTAGAAAAGCCAGCCGCACATTCAAGCACATTTGGTTTTTTGCCGACACACAAAGCCCAAACTAAAAAATCAAAAGAGCTTGAATTTTTCCCAACGCACGGACGACAGAAATACAAAATAAATCGTACTTTTGGCGAATTAGTCCAAACAAACACGACAAGATGAATTCATTGTGGTGAATATTTACGAAACAGACGAGAGTAACTGGGACTTCCACTCAGAAAGGTTGCAGCCGAACTCGACATTGACACTTCTATTTTGAGCAAGATTGAGAGAAGCGAAAGAGTGGCGACAAAAGCAATGTTGCCGACTTTAGCTAAAACTTTTGAAATACAGGAGAAAGAAATAGAAATTGAATTTATCAAAGCGTTCATTTTATCGGACTTAGGAGATTTGAAATTTTTAAAAAGCGGTTTGGAAGAAACGCTGAATAGTATTTAAAGGCCGCAAGTAAATATGAGTTTAGAAAATAAAATAGATCAAACAGACTTGACTTTCTTCACGAATGAAGAAGGTCACAGTTTATTAAGCAGGTTTAAATCAACACTCAAAGACACTCAACTTTTTGACGTATTGGTTGGCTATTTCAGAGCTAGTGGCTTTTATCAATTGTATGACGCTTTAGAACCTGTTGAGAAAATCAGAATTTTAGTTGGTCTTAGTATCGATAGAGACTCTTACGATATGATGCAGTATCATCAGGAATTAGGAATGATTGATTTTGAATCGCATCAACGAACTAAAAAGATATATCAGGCAAACCTGAAAGAAGAAATTGAAAACAGTGATGAAAACGACAACAGACTTGAAATAGGAATTCGCAAGTTTATTGAGTTTTTGAAAGCCGATTGCCAAGACCCTGCAATGGACAAGGCATACAATGGAAATGGAAAGAAATTAGAAATACGAGCATATCCATCCAAAAACATTCACGCCAAAGTTTATATTGGAAAGTTCAAACCCGAAGACCGTGATTATGGATTTGTGATTACTGGTTCTAGTAACTTTTCTGAATCGGGATTTGTAGCAAATAGAGAATTCAATGTCGAGCTGAGAAACAAGCGGGATGTACTTTTTGCCGAAGACCAATTCAATACACTTTGGAAAGAATCGGTTGATATTTCAGATGACTTTATAGATACCATTCAAACCAAAACTTGGTTAAATGACCAAATCTTGCCTTACGAATTGTACCTTAAACTGATATACGAATACTTAGAAGAAGACATCAATTTGGCTGATGAATTTGAACCCTTCTTGCCAGAAGGTTTTATGAACCTTAAATACCAAAATCAGGCAGCCATTCAAGCAAAGAAAATTTTAGAAACTTACAATGGGGTTTTCCTTGCTGATGTGGTTGGTTTAGGTAAAACCTTTATTACCGCTTTGCTTTTACAACAATTGCAAGGCAGAACCTTAGTTATTTGTCCACCCGTATTAAAAGATTATTGGAAAGATTCGTTGTTTGATTTTGGCATCCGAAGTTTTGAGGTGGAATCTCTTGGGAAACTGGAACATATTATCAAAAAAGGCTTGGAACGATACGATTATATCGTAGTGGATGAAGCCCACCGTTTTAGAAATGAGAATACTCAATCCTATGCCAACTTATTGGACATCTGCCGTGGGAAAAAAGTAATATTGGTTACAGCAACGCCACTCAACAACACCGTGGATGATATTTTTGCTCAACTAAAGCTATTCCAAGCACCAAAGAACTCAACGATTCCCGGAATTCAAAATCTTGAAAAATACTTTGCGGGATTCAGAACCAAATTATCAAAACTTGAAAAAACTGACCCTGATTACAAGAAACTAATCAAAGAAGTTTCTGATGATATCCGAAACAGTATTCTTCGTTACGTGATGGTTCGTAGAACTCGTAAAGATGTAATGACCTACTTCAAACAAGATATGCAAATGCAGGGATTAACATTCCCTGATTTAGACAATCCGCAAAAAATTGTTTATGAGTATGAAGGCGTATTGGAAAAGACATTCATTGAAACTATTAAAAAACTAGCTGAGTTTACTTATGCACGATATACACCATTGCTGTTTTATATTGGCAATAAAACCTTAAGTGAATTTGAAAAGCAACAGCAACGAAACGTTGGGGGCTTTATGAAAGGAATTTTGGTGAAACGTTTGGAAAGCAGCTTTCACGCATTCCGCCAAAGTGTTGACAGATTCATATTATCTTATGAAAAATTTATTGAGATGTACCACAATGGCACGGTTTACATCAGTAAAAAAGTGGATGTATATGACCTGATTGAAAGTGATAATATTGAAAAACTAGAAGCTTTCGTAGATGACGAAAAAGCACATAAATACGATTCAAAGGATTTCAAAAAAGAGTTTGTTACCAAACTGGAATTTGATTTGGAGATTCTGAAAGAGATTAAAAAACTTTGGAAAAAAGTTGATACCGATCCAAAACTGGAACAGTTTATTCGTGACTTAAAAGAAATCAAAGCACTTAAAAATAATAAATTGGTTGTCTTTACAGAATCAAAAGAAACTGGAGATTATATATATGAAGCCTTGATTGATGAATTCCCTGGTCAGGTAATGTTTTATTCAAGCACTGGTGGAAGGCACACTGATAAAAAATTAACTTCCAATCATACTGTTTCAAGAGATTTGATAACCGCCAATTACGACCCAAATCGAAAAGGAAAAGAACAAACAGATAATTTAAAAATCTTAATTGCCACAGATGTATTGGCAGAGGGTATAAATTTGCACCGTTCTAACGTGCTTGTGAATTATGATTTGCCTTGGAATCCAACTCGTGTATTACAAAGAGCTGGTCGTGTAAACCGTTTGGGAAGCAAATTTCCGAAGGTGTATATTTTCAACTTCTTCCCTACTACCCAATCGGATGAACATCTTGGTTTGGAAGTAAATATTACCAACAAAATCCAAATGTTTCACGACATTTTAGGTGAAGATGCTAAATACTTGAGTGATGGTGAAGAATTTGGTAGTCAGGAATTATTCAATACATTAAACAGCAAAACGGCATATACAGGTGAAGATGGTGAAGGCGACTCTGAATTGAAGTATCTGGAAATGATGCGAAAAATCAGAGACGAGCAACCCGACTTGTTTGAGAAAATAAAAAATCTACCGAAAAAAGCACGTTCAGGGTTCAAAAAAGAAAAGTTGGATGCCGACCAATTGGTAACTTTTTTCCGAATCGGGAAACTCAAAAAATTCTACATCAATGAAAGTGGCAAATCAGGTGAGATTACCTTTTTTGATGCGGTTAAAGATTTGGAATGTAAGCCCGATACCAAACGTGCTAACATTCCCAATGAGTATTACCATTTACTGCAAACCAACAAAACACGCTTTGAACTGGATACAACTGTGGGAGATGAAGAAACCAAAGGCAGCGGTGGTCGATCAAATGCCAAATACATTGAAAACCGACTGAAAGACAAGTCATTTAAAAATTTTAAAGGCTTTACGGATTCCAATGATGAATTCATCAATGGCGTGAAAGAAATGTTGGCACAAGGTACTATTGCCAAGAAAACAGCACAGTTGATTAAAAACGAATTGGAAAAAACCACCGACCCACTTCAAGTGCTGCATATTTTGGAAAAACACATCCGCTTTGTGGCGATTGAAGGAGCAAAAAATGCCAAGCAGTTTCAAAAACGAGAAGTCATCCTTTCAGGATATATAACCAAGTAGATATGGCAATTGTGATAAATAAAAATATTATTCTCGATTTAAAAGATGCCATCTTAAAAAGTAGGTATCAAGCAGCTCGTTTGGTCAACAAAGAGTTAATTGTATTATATTTTGGTATTGGGCAAAAAATCAGTAGGTCAGCCACAAAAGAAGCTTGGGGCAGCAAGGTGTTGGAACAAATTTCTAATGAACTTCAAAATGAATTA
>JAYSRU010000145.1:0-13135 GCA_043720875.1 Crocinitomicaceae bacterium | reverse complement strand
CCGTTTGACTTTTTAAAGATCCACTTAATATTTGCTCGGTAATTTTCGTGATAGCATTTCTAATATCCCAACGCGCAGAATAATTTAATGCTAATACTAGATTAATTTTGCTGTTGCCTTTCGTTACATCACAAGCCGAACTAAGTCCGTCAATACATTCTTGAGGTAATCCATTAATGTCACCGATCGTAGACAATTTTACCCCAATTTTCAAAAGTTCATCAACCTCGTTAGAAATTGATTGCACTAATAACTTCATTAAACCATCTACTTCTTCCTTTGGCCTATTCCAATTTTCTGTCGAGAATGCATAAAGCGTTAAATACTCTACTCCCAATTCAACAGCTGCTTTTAATGTATCTCGGACAGAATCAACACCAAACCCATGACCATACAATCGATTTTGACCGTGTAATTTGGCCCATCGACCGTTACCATCCATGATAACCGCAATGTGTTTAGGTATATTAGTTTTATCTATTTGAATCGATTCTGTCATTAAATATTTTTAACTTTCAAAAAAACGCAAACTTTGCATAATTCGTATAGTTCACTCAAATTATTCTTCGCTAATCTAGAAAGTAGACAACAATTTATTACTCTGCTAAAACGGTAATTTTGTTATTTAGCATTTCGATTACCCCACCTCTAATACTTACGCTAAGTACTTTATTGCTAGCAGCTACAGTAATAGACTTGTGAGTATACTCATTTGTTACAAATTCTTTTTCCAAATCAATTTTAACAAACCCTTCTTTTAACGCTGAGATAATTGGTGCGTGACCATTTAACACTTGAAACAAACCGTCAGTTCCTGGTAATTGAACTGCCAATACGTCTCCGCTAAATACTTTGCTTTCTGGTGTAATTATTTCTAAATGCATCTTAATTTTTATTAAAAAAGGGGGAGAATTTTATCCTCCCCCTCTGATTCTTAATTGATATGTTTATTATGCGTAATTCTCAGCTAACATTTTATCGCCAGCTTCAATTACATCTTGAATATCACCTTTCAAGTTGAATGCTGCTTCTGGATATTTATCCATTTCACCATCCAAAATCATGTTGAATCCTTTGATTGTTTCATTAATGTCAACTAAAACACCCTTTAAACCTGTGAATTGCTCAGCAACGTGAAAAGGTTGAGATAAGAAACGTTGAACACGACGTGCTCTATGTACTACCATTTTATCTTCTTCAGATAATTCATCCATTCCTAAAATCGCGATAATATCTTGAAGTTCTTTGTAACGTTGAAGTGTGATTTTAACACGTTCAGCACAATCATAATGCAAATCACCTAAGATTGTAGCAGAAAGAATTCTAGATGTAGAATCCAATGGATCCACCGCAGGATAAATTCCTAACTCAGCAATTTTACGAGACAAAACGGTTGTTGCATCTAAGTGAGCGAAAGTATTTGCCGGCGCAGGATCCGTAAGGTCATCCGCAGGTACGTATACCGCTTGAACCGAAGTAATTGAACCATTTTTTGTTGAAGTAATTCTTTCTTGCATCGCTCCCATTTCAGTTGCTAAAGTTGGCTGGTAACCAACCGCCGAAGGCATCCTTCCAAGTAATGCAGAAACTTCAGAACCAGCTTGTGTGAATCGGAAAATATTATCTACGAAAAATAAGATGTCTTTACCTTTACCATCACCTTCACCATCACGGTAATATTCAGCTAACGTTAATCCAGACAAGGCAACACGAGCACGTGCCCCAGGAGGCTCATTCATTTGACCGAATACAAATGTTGCTTTAGAGTCTTTCATTACCTCCATGTCAACTTTGCTCAAATCCCATCCACCTTCTTCCATTGAATGCATAAATGCATCTCCGTACTTAATAATTCCTGATTCTAACATTTCACGAAGAAGGTCATTTCCCTCACGTGTTCTTTCACCTACTCCAGCAAAAACAGATAAACCTGAATATGCCTTAGCGATGTTATTAATTAATTCTTGTATCAATACTGTTTTACCAACACCAGCTCCACCGAATAATCCAATTTTACCACCTTTAGCGTATGGTTCAATTAAATCAATAACTTTAATTCCAGTGAATAAAACTTCAGTAACAGTTGAAAGTTGATCAAATTTAGGCGCTTCACGGTGAATTGACGCTCCAGTTGTACTAGTAACATCAGGTAAGCCATCAATTGCTTCACCAACTACATTGAATAAACGACCTTTAATCGAATCTCCTGTTGGCATCATGATTGGATTTCCAGTTGACTCCACCATCATTCCTCTCTGGAACCCATCAGTTGAATCCATTGAGATTGTGCGCACTGAATTCTCACCAACGTGTGATTGAACTTCAAGAACAACGCGTGTTCCATCATGTTTAAACACCTGAAGGGCATCATAAATATTTGGAAGGGTAGTTCCCTTCTCGAAGCTTACATCCACTACAGGTCCAATGACCTGAGAAATTTTACCTTTAATATTCGACATTTGTATGTTCGTTTTGAGTGTAATTCCTAAATTTGGCGCAAAGATAGTTCTTTTATATTGTTTTAAACAAGTTACCTTTAGGTATTTTACAACTTTTACACAAAAGTATTCTACAATCAATAAATGGAAAGCAAAATTATTATCTACACCGATGGTTCAGCCAAAGGAAATCCTGGGCCTGGAGGATATGGAATCGTAATGAAATTTGGGCAACATCGGAAAGAATTATCTCAAGGTTTTCGATTTACTACAAATAATAGAATGGAATTACTAGGGGTGATAACGGGATTAGAATCTGTTAAAAACAAAGAGCATACCGTTCGAGTAATTTCAGACTCAAAGTACGTTATTGATTCAATTACTAAAAAATGGGTTCATTCTTGGGTAAAAAAAGGATTTAAAGACAAAAAAAATAAAGATTTGTGGCTGCGCTATCTTGCCATAGAACCAACCTTAAAGTTAGAATTTGTTTGGGTGAAAGGGCATGCTGGTAACGTGGAAAACGAAAGGTGTGACGTTTTGGCTGTTCGAGCGGCTGAAAGCACTCAATTAGAAATTGACAAAGAATATGAAAAAAGTGTATTAATCGAAGGAGGATCTATTCCATTCTAGGAATAACTCCTTTGTGCCGACAATCCTTCTTTTTGTAGGCACGCTTTTAAGAAGGTATAGACTAAAGGGTGAGGCATTTCGCGAGAAGATGAAATTTGAGGAGAAAATGCGGTGGCTAAGAAGAAAGGATGGTTTTTCAATGTAATAATTTCTGGATCTTCAAATTGATTGTACGCCTCAATATCTATAATCCTTCCCTCCAATTGCGCAATCAATGTTGGATACATCGAAAATCGAGAAGATGTAAGTTCAATTTTAGTGTGAATATCATACAATTGAATCATTGCTTTGGAATGCGGGGATATGGTTATTTTTTCAAAAACTTGACCATCAACTAAATTGTCCGAAATTAATTTTTCACCATTTGGATTCAACTGATAGGTGTTTACGATAGTTTCTAGAAAAATTCTAAAGCTCTCGCCAGTAATTAATGTTGGTACTTTTGCGGCAGCTGCGGCAGCCAGAACTCCTGTTAAAAAAAAAGTATTTTGAGGCAAGCCTGGCGCGAACATTAAACCGTCGTATAATTCCAACTGTTGAATTGACAATTTAATAGCTTCGCTGTATTTTATCCAATAATAGTTGACGTCCACTTCCAAAAAATCAGCAGCATGGTCCAAACTCATGTTGGTAGCATGATGTGAATTATACGTGAAGTTAAAGTCTCCAATAACACCAATTTTAAGACTATTACTCATTATTGAATTTACAAGTTACGTTGTGAAAGTAATAATTATTTTCGACTTACCAAAAAATAGAAAATTCAACAAATTAAAACTTTAATCCAACATTTTCTGGAACGAAAAAAGCCACTTCAAAATGAAGTGGCTTTTTAATTTTTTATTTCTTAAAGTTGAAACCAACCATCATAGGTTCCGTTTTGAATTCTCAATGAATCCGTAGTAAACAATCCAACAATTGCTGGCGCAACAGGAGGAAGTTGATACGTTCTATAAACAAAAGTGTTAAAAATTACTCTGAATTTTGAATAATGTCCATCTTCATCGGACTCCTGATATAGGTTAGAAAAAGTAACATTTTGATCTAAATGCCAAGGCGTACCTTTTGAAGTCCAAACTAAACTTCCCGCATCCTTATAGGTGACAATAAAACCAGCTAATGTTCCTGTTGCATATGTCGGTGTAACGTTAAGGTTGTGGAAAGCATCAAATTGCGCAGTTGTTGGATCAGAAGAAACTGAAGCGTCCCACTCTAAAGCCCCAATACCAACCTTAATTGCTTTTCCAGAAGTACTTTTCATTTCAGAATAATACGTACATGACGAAGGAGAAGGAGAAGGTACAGTGAACTTTGCTTTGGTAGCATATCCCGCAAAACCTTCAACATTCTCAGTATATTCAGTATCTGTGAAATTTATTAAACCCTTGAAGTGCACTTTTAAATCTGCATGGGGAACTGGAGCAGGAATGACTTCATGCTTAATACAAGAGTTGAACAAAAAAGCTGATCCAATTAATAATGTTGCGTATTTCATAATATAAAACTTTGCGGAAAGGTAATCCAATTTTTTATTAATACGCACAAAAAATGTAAAAGTTGTCTTTCAAATGAATAAAATGACCTTGCCAAAGAACAAAAATAAATTTAAGCGATTTTTTGAATAATTGGATGATCAAAATAAAGATCAATTAATTCCGCTTCTTCCGCATACTCTTCAATGTTCAAAGTATATAAATCTTGGCCTTCTGGTAGGCTCACAACATTGAAACATTCTGAAAAATCCACATTCAACTCCAATTGGTTCATTCTGTTAATTAACCTATTTAAATCACTGTGATTAAGCTGTAAAGTACTGTTAACAATGGCGTTTCCTTGAAACACTACACATTCTACTTGAACTAATTCTGAAGAAGACTCAAATGTTATGCGATTAATTTTAATTTTGTCAAATATTACTCTCATGATTTCTATTGCTTTATTTGTTATTGATACTGCAAAGATTGTATGGGATGTACGTAATCTATTTACGCTCTAGTTTGATTTAATAAAATATTTAATTAATTTATCATGAAGTACTTACCAATATCAAGCCAATTATTTGTTGAAAATCGCAAAAGACTCGAGGCTCTAATTTTACCTGGGAATCTCGCCATTTTTAACTCCAACGATATTTTTCCAATATCAGCTGATAGCACCATGCCGTTTCAGCAGCATCGTGATATTTTTTATTTATCTGGCGTTGATCAAGAGGAAAGTATTTTGGTATTGTTTCCCAGCTGTCAAGATCCTAAACATCGAGAAATATTATTCTTAAAAGAAACGAACGAACATATTGCAGTTTGGGAAGGTGAAAAACTAACCAAAGAAGCGGCTTTTGATACTAGCGGAATCAAAACGGTGTATTGGCTTCAACAATTCAAATCGATTTTCAACACATTGATGGCAGAAGCTTCAGGAATTTATTTAAATACTAATGATCACCTTCGAGCAGACACAACAGTTGAGACACGAGAAGATCGTTTTATTAAAAACTTAATAGTTGACTACCCATTACATCAAACCCATAAAAGCGCTCCTTTTATGCATAAATTACGTTCGATTAAATCAGAAATTGAACTTGCTTTAATGCAAAACGCATGTGATATTACAAACAAAGGATTAAGACGGGTATTAAAATTCGTAAAACCCGGTGTAATGGAATACGAGATTGAGGCGGAATTTATGCATGAATTTTTAATAAATCGTTCTAAAGGATTTGCATACACTCCTATTATTGGCTCAGGACATTCAGCCTGTGTTTTGCATTATATAGAGAACAATAAAGAATGTAAGTCTGGCGATATTATATTATTGGATGTTGGAGCAGAATACGCTAACTATTCTTCCGACATGACGCGTTGCATACCTGTTAACGGCAGGTTTACTATAAGACAAAAAGAAGTTTACAATGCTGTTTTACACGTTAAGAAAGAAGCAGAAAAAATGTTGATTGAAGGCACCATAATGGCCGAATATCATAAGGAAGTTGGTTTAATTATGCAGGATCAATTAGTGAAAATTGGATTAATTGACGCAACGGATATCAAAAACCAAAGTGCTGATTGGCCAGCATATAAAAAATATTTCATGCACGGAACTTCTCATTTCTTAGGACTTGACACGCATGATGTAGGGATTTGGCACGAGCCGATAAAAAAGAATATGGTTTTTACCTGTGAACCAGGAATATATATTCCTCAAGAAAGTATTGGAATACGCATTGAGGACAATCTCGTTATTCAAAAGACTGGTTTGCCAATGAATTTAATGGGCCATATTCCAATTGAAGTGGATGAAATAGAAACATTAATGAATCAAGGATAGTCTTGAAACTAAAGTACGAATTAATTGGGAACCCTAGAGGGAGGTCTATTGTTTGTTTACACGGTTTTTTGGAAAGTAATGATATGTGGAAGGAAGGTTGTTTAGAAAACCTTCCACATCATTTTGTATTAATCGAACTTCCAGGTCATCACGCCGAGTCTGAAATATTGCCCGACAGCCTAAATATAGCTGATATGGTTAAACCAATATTGAACATTCTCGATAAACTAAGTATAAACAATTTCGACATTATTGGGCATTCTTTAGGCGGCTATATTGCGATTGAAGTATGCAAACAAAAATCCTCATTTGAAAAATTAATCTTACTAAATTCAAATTTTTGGTCTGATTCGGAAATCAAAAAAGAAGAGCGAGTGAGAATTGCACAACTTGTTCAAACAAAACTTGTTGGTTTTATTAACGAGGTTGTGCCCAATCTCTTTCAACAAAAAGAAAATTGCCAATTACAAATTTCGTCAATTATTAATAAAGCAAAAAGATTACACCCAAAAAACGTTGCTGCACTTACTAATGCAATGAAAGATCGAACGGATAATACAGAATGGATCAAAACAAATCAAAAAAAGATAGTTTTCATTCAAGGAGAAAAGGACACTGTTATGCCTACTGCAGTTTCAACTCAAATGTGCAAAACAAACGGGATCAAATTAATTGAAATCCCAGATTCTGGTCATATGACGGCGTATGAAAATACAAGAGAATTGAATATAATTCTTGAAAACGCATTTAATTTAACGCTCGCCAACAAATAATCAACAATAAACATCTGTTGGCTCAACAGATGTTACTATCTAAACTAAATACTTGTTTAGGTCAAAAAAATCATTATTTTCGAAAAAACTTAGACCATGAAACTAAAAGCGATTATTGTTGACGACGAAGAATTAGCAAGAAAAAACCTTCAACTAATGCTAGAAGAATATTGTCCTGACATTGAGGTTATTGGTGAAGCTTCAAATAAAATCGATGCTAAAACTCTTATCGATTCTACTAATCCTGACGTTGTGTTCTTAGATATCAGAATGCCAAGTGGAGCTGAGGGTTTCGAATTACTCGAGAGTATTGAGAAAAGAAACTTTATAGTTGTTTTTGTAACCGCATTTAAGGATTATGCCATTAAAGCATTTAACAGTAACGCCATACATTATTTACTCAAACCAATAGATGCGGATGACCTTGAATTGGCGGTTGCAAAAATCGTTGAGTCTAAAAAAATATTTACTGAATATCCAGAAAATTATTCAACCTATTTTACCGGAATAGATAATGTTTCTGATCAATTGCTTCGCAACAAAATGAGTAATAAAATTGCTATCAGTCACACGAAAGGCATTAAGCTTGTTGATGATAACACTATTACCCACCTCGAAGCAAGTGGAAACTGTACAACCATATATTTTGATGATGGTTCTCGATACCTAGATACTAGGACATTAAAAGTTTACGAAAATATGCTTGATGCTTCCAAATTCATGCGTATTCATAAATCTCACATGATTAACATGGAGAAACTGACTGAATATGTGAACGAAGATGGGCATATGGCTGTTTTAAAAGGTGGGAAACGTGTCCCAGTTGCACGCAATAGATTGTCTGAATTTTTGAAAATAATTAGGGGATAATGCAATTATTGCGCTTCATATTTATTTTCTTTTTCTTTCCAATTGTTTCGGCTCAAAATTATTCTTTTCTAACTTATTCCAACACACAAGGCTTACCGCAATCGCAAGTTACGGATATAATACAAGACACTGAAGGATACCTATGGATTGGAACTTTGGGCGGTTTGGCAAAATTTAACGGAATTGATTTTGAGGAGTATTCTGTTAAAAATGGAATGCTAAACAATCGTATTTCATGCTTAAACCTTATCAATAATCAACTTTGGATTGGACACGAAGGAGGGATTAGTCTTAATGTTAAAGATAAATTCAAAACATGGGGCATTCCGGTAGCTTTAATGAAAAGCAACGTAACCGCGATTTGTGAATTTCAATCAAAAATATGGATCTCTACGAATGGTAGTGGCTTGTTTTATATTGAGAACAATAAACTTAAAGCATATCCTTTATCAAACGATGATGCGCTAAGGATACGTGATCTATGTGTTTTTGATAATAAACTCTTGCTTGCGACCCGTGCAGGATTACTAAAGATCAATCCAGTTTTTGGATTGGAAAAAAACATTGAGTTGCCTAATATAAGCTTATCATGCATGGCAATTCATGATAAGCAATTAAACATTTCGAGTTATTCTGATGGCGTTTACAAATTAAGCAACAATAGCTTTACTCAAATTATTCATGGTTCTGACGAATATAAGATAAAACACCTAAGTATAAATGGCAAAGGAGAAATAACCATTGCAACCGAAATAGGCGCAATAATATACAAGAACAACAGGGAAACAATAATTTATAACCAAAAAAATGGATTACCGAACAACGTTATTAGCTGTTCATTTACTGACAGTAAAGGTGGGTTATGGCTTGGCACAGAAGGCAAAGGATTGCTGAAATTTACGGGAAATTCTTTTGTCACTTACACCAAAGAACACGGTTTAAGTTCTGATTTGATAATTTCCGCCTTGGAGGTTTCCCCACAATTAATCTGGTATGGAACCTATGATCAAGGTGCTTTTTTAATGGATAAGACTGGAACGATTATAAAAAAAATATTACCTGATAACACAATCTGGAGTATTTACAAAGAAGCAGATAAAACAATTTGGTTTGCTACAGCAACTGGATTAAAGCGCTTAAGTGTTTCTGGTGAAATAACGGAGTTTGATGCGGAAGATGGAATACCTGGAGAAAAAACTACATGTTTCTATTCAGGTGGTCAAAACAAATTTTGGGTGGGCGGGTCCGAAGGGATTTCCTATTATAAAAATGGTATTTTTCATAAAATAAAATGCCCCGTAGAAGTTCAAACTGTACGTCAAATAAAATTTTATCAAAATCAATTATTAGTTGCTTCCGATGGTGGTCTATTTGTTTTAATCGGAAATAAATTAGTAAAACATCCTTTGAGTTTAGATAAAGCCATTTTCAATATCCTTATTCAGGATGACAAAATTTGGTTGGGAACTGAAGAAGGCCTTTTCTGCCTGCGCAATAACAAAAAAACATTGTTCAATCTTGGTAATGAAGCATCCGCTGGGTTTATAAATTTCTTGCAAACTGGACCAAACGGAATCTATGTCGGAACGAACAATGGGTTGTATTCTATTGAAGAAGACGAACAAAAACAAACTATCATTCAACGTTTCGGTAATTTCCAAGGCTTAACGACTTTAGAATCCAACCTTAATTCTTCTCTTATTGACAGTAAAAATAATTTATGGTTTGGTTCCGCAAATGGCCTGATAAAATTTAGTCAACATACAAACCGCGTAAATAATTCAGACATACCCAGAATCCTTTTCAAAGATTTGTTCATTAATTACATCAAATGTGATTACGCCAAACTAGACAGCATAAAAAAGACAAATTATTTGCAACTCCCCTATTCTAAAAACACACTTTCCCTTTATTTTGATGCATTATTTTTGAACGATCCTATGTCCGTCCAATTAAGGTATAAGTTAAACGGATATACCGATGATTGGTCAGATTGGCAAACTTCTAAAAATATTGTCTTCACGAAACTTCCCTTTGGGGAATACACTTTGGAGGTGCAGGCGAAATCAGATTTCTCTAACTCTTTCTCCACTTGGAAACTGAACATAAAAATAGAAACACCGTTCTATTATTCGTTTTGGTTCATTGCGCTATTGGTAATAACGACCATTTTTATCGTTTATCTTTTGGTCCGATCTAAGCTTCAAAGAGAACGGTTGAAAGACAAACAACTAATGGCTGAAACACAATCCCGATTGGTTCAATTAGAACAACAAAGTCTCAATGCCAGTATGAATCGTCACTTTATTTTTAATGCATTAAATTCTATACAGTATTTCATTAATGTTCAAGATAAAAAGTCTGCAAACAAATACCTAAGTAGCTTTGCTAAGCTAATTCGGAAAAACCTTGACAGTAGCAATGAAAAGAACAGTATGGTGACCCTAGAAGAAGAAATGGAACGACTGGCACTTTACATGTCTTTGGAATCCCTTCGTTTCTCAGGAAAATTCACCTATATCGTAGAATCACATGACATAGATTTGGAAGAAATAAAAGTACCCGCCATGCTCTTACAACCATTCGTTGAAAACTCGATCCTTCACGGGATTTTACCACAACCTGAAACTCAAGGAATAATAAAAATTTCGATAGCAGAAGTAGGTGAAAAAATAGTAATTACCCTAACAGATAATGGTATCGGCATTGACGATTCAAGGAAATCAAAAAACGAATTTAAAGGTGACCACATTTCTCAAGGAATGGAAATTACGGCCAAACGAATCGACCTCATTAGCCAATCTGTAAATGCCGCCTACAAATTACATGGACCTTCGCAAATAATGAATAAAGACGGCTCTAGTGGCGGGACAATAGTTACCGTTGAGTTACCCAAACATACCGATTAAACATTTTATTGAAAATAATGTGTGTTTTTTTTGATTATTCGGAGTAAATAACATATTTTTGTTCATATGAATAAATTAACTCTATATCTTAGTTTATTGTTTTCAGCATTACTAATCAGTTCTTGCACTAAAAATCAGTACGAAAAAATGGTTATTCATTCATGTGATGATACTGCAACTGAAAATAATACGCACAGAAACTCTGATTCTGATTCGAGCGATGAATCAGATGACACAGATGATAATGGATCTATTACTAATGACGGTACAGATGATTCAACTGAAGATACTGATCTTAATATCACGGATCCTAATAATGATCCAGATTCAAGAAGAAAGAAAAAACAATAATATTTATATAAAATAAAAAAAGGCGTTACAATTTTGTAACGCCTTTTTTATGTTATAGCTTTTTGTTTGCACTATAGGTATCATTCAAAATGACTCCAGCCTTGCGCTTTCAACTCTATAATGCTTCCACTCTTATCTACTAAATATTTACCTCCATTGGGATCAACAATATGCCCAATAACTGTCATATTTGGGTTTCCTTTGATTCTTTCATAATCTTCCTGATTAATCGTAAAGAGCAATTCATAATCCTCGCCTCCATTTAAGGCACAGGTAGTAGGATCTATATCAAACTCTAAAGCCATTAAAGAAGTCTGTGAATCAATCGGAATTTTTTCACTGTATAAATGACAACCAACATTACTAGACTTACATAAGTGCAATATTTCTGACGCCAAACCGTCTGACACATCAATCATTGAAGTTGGAATAACCCCCAATTCATCTAAGAAACCTATGACGTCCACCCTAGCTTCTGGTTTTAATTGTCGCTGCAAAATATAATCATTGCCATCTAAATCAGGTTGAACACCCGGACTTCCTTTAAAAACCTCTTTTTCTCTTTCCAGTAATTGTAACCCCATATAAGCGGCACCTAAATCGCCAGTCACAATTAGCAAGTCGTTTTCTTTCGCTCCGGAACGTTTTACTAATGATTTCTTTGCTGCTCGACCAATTGCGGTGATCGAAATTATCAGACCTGAACGCGAGCTTGTTGTATCACCGCCAACCAAATCAACCTGATAATTCAAACAGGCACTTTTAATGCCGGCATACAAATCTTCTAAAGCTTCCAAAGGGAAGCGATTTGAAACAGCAATTGAAACAGTAATTTGCTCAGCTTTGGCGTTCATAGCACAAATATCTGATACATTAACCGCCACCGCCTTGTATCCTAAATGCACTAAAGGCATATATGCCAAATCAAAATGCACCCCTTCAATCAACATATCTGTTGAAACGACTAAGCCATCTTCCTCGTCAATATGAATGATTGCAGCATCATCACCGATACCTAGCAACGTCGTAGGCTGCGTTACTTCAAACCCTTCAGTTAATTTCGAAATCAATCCAAATTCACCTAAATCACTAAGTTCTGTACGTTTCTCTTCACTCATAATAATATGTTTTAAATATTTAAAGCATAAAAAAAAGGAGCATAAGCTCCTTTTTTGTTGGCCTACCAGGGCTCGAACCTGGACTCTTCTGATCCAAAAACAGACGTGTTGCCAGTTACACCATAGGCCATTTTGGAGTGCAAAGTTACAGTTAAGAATTCTTTCTGCAAGTAATTTTGAAAAAAAAATGAAAAAAAAATGAAACCGATTGAATGACATAGACTTCCATATGATCTATACATTACCTTAAACTCGTTTAAAATACAACAAACTAAATTAGCTCATCCGCTATTAATCAACGGTACTATTACATAATTACGAGATTATTTCTATCTTCGTGGCGCAAGAAAAATAGCATTATGGAATTTAAAAAAGCAAATAATTACTTGGGTTGGTTGGTTTTCCTTACCGCAACTATAGTTTATTTCATTACCCTTGAACCGACAGTGAGTTTATGGGATTGTGGTGAATACATCACAGCGGCCTATAAATTAGAAGTTGGTCACCCGCCAGGTGCTCCTTTATTCATGATGCTTGGAAGATTGTTTTCTTTCTTTGCGGCGCCTGAAGATGTAGCCATGTGGATCAATCGATTATCTGCATTAGCAAGTTCATTTACCGTATTGTTCATGTTTTGGACCATTTCAATGTTTGCGAAAAAAATTGCTTTGCGCACTAAAAGAACGCTTGAAGGCGGAGAATCTATCGCCATTCTTGGA
>JAYSRU010000144.1:0-4463 GCA_043720875.1 Crocinitomicaceae bacterium | reverse complement strand
CCTATAGTGGTTCCCCATTTGCCCCACATGCTACCCTACCAATTGATGAAAGCCATTTTAAAATTTGGGTTGAAACGTTCAACACCACGTTAGATGATCTTTTTGATGGAGAAGTTGCGACCGAAGCCAAAAGTAGAGGAGTTTTGATGGCTGCCATATTTAGTTCAAAAATCGCTTACCACAAAGAAAACAATTTGTCGAGTTAGTTTTACCACGTCTAAATTTGTCCCAATTCAAATTTAATATTTACTTTGGAGCGTTATAAGGTAAATATTATTGGAATGAAACTACTACTTACGTCTTATGTATTTTTTGTCGGTGCTTTAGTTTTTGGTCAAAACCGATCTGAGCAAATTCAAGCACTAGAAAATTTAAAAAGGATCATTAGACAATCAACTTATAATGATTCTGCTGCTGTATTTTTTAATGGGGAGAAGGCAATTAAATTAGCAAAAAAACTAAATCGTCACCATGATGAAGGAAAGATATATCAGTACTACGGTAATTTCTATTATTTTTCATCCAACCCAAAAAAAGCAAAAGAATATTACCAAAAAACCATTGATTTCGGAATCAAATATGGTATTCCGGAATTAATAAATAGTACTAAAATTCGTTTGGCATTTATTTTAAGTGAAAGCAATAAAGATAAAGCAGATACACTATTTCTAGTATTGTTAACTGAAGCATTGAAATACAATTATCCAAAAAATGCAATTGAAGCGTACAATGGAATTGGAAGTATTTATGAAGATCGGAAAATCAAAGATCAAGCATTGGATTTTTATTTGAAAGGACTTCAAATTGCCGAAAAAAATAATTTCGACTATTTAAAGGGAATGTTATTAAATAACATTGGACTATTAAAGCTTGCC
Source organism: Crocinitomicaceae bacterium (assembly GCA_043720875.1). Lineage (GTDB taxonomy): Bacteria > Bacteroidota > Bacteroidia > Flavobacteriales_D > Crocinitomicaceae > JAYSRU01. The sequence goes on along the minus strand of JAYSRU010000144.1, from coordinate 3,588 downwards.
AATAACCAAGACAAGGAAGCTTTGAAAGATTTTGAAAAGGCATTGATTTATGCCAAAAATGCACAGGAATATCGCTTAATTTTCAACCTTCAAAACAACCTTGGATTAATCAATAAAAAATTAAACCTCACCGAAAAATCGATCGAATATTACACCAAAAATAAGATGTATGCGTTCAAACTTGGATTCCCTACCGCTAAAGGAGTAACCCTACTCAACCTTTCAGATTCATATATCAGTGGTGGAATGTACCAAGAGGCTGAAAAAAATATTAATGAATCGCTCGTATATTTGAAACAATCGAATAATTACAATTTGTTACAAAATGCATATTTGATAAAGTCAAAAATAACCACGCATGCTAAAAATTATAAACTATCCCAGTTAATGATTGACTCTTGTTTGTATTATCAAAAGTTTTTCTACGACCCGAACATAACGGCAATGGCACACTTACAATTTTCTGAAATTTATGAACTACAACATAAGTATCAACTCTCTTTGGAATATTTTAAAAGCTACCATCGCATCCAAGATAGCTTGCTTAGCGTTTCAAACATCGAAAATTTTACACAACTCCAAGTTCTGTACGACAAAGAAAATGATCAAAAAAAGATAGCGACACAAAAATCTGCCAACATACTTCTGATTAAGGATAATGAAATCAAAAGAACGAATTTACAAGTTACTGTTATTGTTGCGATCTCACTTTTACTCTTAATAGGTGGAATATTTATTTTGAGATATTCTATCAAATCAAAAAAACAGCAGCGCCTTTTTTCACAAAAATTAATTGAAACTTTGGACCAAGAACGATCAAGAATATCCAAAGACATCCATGACGATTTAGGACAAATACTTTCTGTGATAAAATCAAAAAATCATTTACAAAGCACGCGAAAACTTGATGTTCTTGATAGCATAGATGCTGATCTAGCTGAAGCCATTAACTTAACTAGAAATATTAGCCATTCTTTACACCCCTATTATATTTCCAAAATTGGATTGAAAAAATCTATCATTACATTATTACAAAAAATACAAACAAGTTCGGATTTAATCTGCTCTTACACGATTGATGATGAAATTGAAATGTATACGTTAGATCAAAAAACTCAAATCTATCACATCACTCAAGAATGCATAACGAATACAATAAAGCATGCTCATGCTAAATCTTTGAAAATCACGATACAAGTTGTTTCCAATGGTTTTTTTATTGAATACCGCGATAATGGAATTGGTATTCAAAATGATGCTACAAACGAACAAGGAATTGGTTTAATGACCATAAAAGAACGCACCATATTATTAAGCCCAAATACTTCCATAAACTACCAAACTAAAAATGGATTCTGTTTAACCATAAAGGAAAATTTGATAACCAAAATTCAAAAATAGAACTATGCGTATTCTTCTAGCCGATGATCATCCAATTTTTAGAAGTGGCTTGAAATTTTTATTAGAACATTCTTTTGACAACATTCACATTAATGAAGTTGAAAATGGACAACTAGCTATAGAATTTCTTAAGAACAACTCGCCAGACATTGTTATTTTGGATATTGACATGCCTTTAGTCAACGGACTCCAAGTATGCGAAACAATTAAGTCAAGCGGATTTTTGGGTAAAGTAATTATCTTAACGATGTACAAAGATATTGAAATGATAAAATTAGCTTTTTTCAATGGAGCGAATGCCTACTTAGTAAAGGATAACACTTCAGAAGAATTAGTTGAATGCATCCAGACCATCTTAAACGGCAAAACATATATGTCGAAAGATTTACACGAAAGTGCAAGTCAATTGTTCAATTATGATGAAATGAATTACAAAACAATGCATTTGCTAAAATCATTAACGCAGGCAGAATGGAAAACTTTAAAACTAGTCGGACAAAAATATACTAGTAAAGAAATTTCTAACCTCCTTTTTGTTTCAGTTAAATCAATTGAAAACTATCGCTCACGCATTTGTAAAAAATTACATTTGGACTCCAAGAACAATAGTCTTATCATGTGGGCATTGGAAAATAAATCAATACTCGATAAATTCAACGAATTTAGTTGACATTCAACCCTAGAAAATGCTGATTATTAATTGAGGGGGTAGCCCCTCAAAAACTAGTTCACAATAGCTCTAATTTTGTTTAATTGTTAGGAATAAAACATTAGACAAAGAATTTAACGAAATCGAGCACTATTATGACTAAAATTAACAGAAACATTTTCAGCCTTCTTGTTGTCATTCTTTTCCAACTTTCTGTAAACGCACAAGAAATTATAATGCAAGACGGTGGCGCATATTATGGTAATTCTGGTAATTTTTACGACAACGGAGGAGCAAATGGAAATGCAAGCGATAATAGCATGATTTATACACTTGGGTCTAATGGTGGATTTATTAAAATACATTTTCAATATTTTGATTTGCCAGTTGGGGCAACAATGAAAATATTTAGAGGCACTGATACCCTGAATCAAATTGGTCTTTATGACGGCGTTAACAAACCTTCACATTTTATTGGTAAAGCATTTACATTTGTTTATACAACTGGATCAACTGGTGCCTTAACCAGAGGATGGCAAGGTAGTATTCAAGTACATACATTTGGTCCGCTTCAAGTAGAAAAAGTAACCGTTCCAGAAAGTGACTGTGTAGGTGCTTTAACATTGTGTGCAAATTCAACGGTAAATACGGCTGCTAATCAATATGATAACACAGGTCTAGTAAACGACGATTCAGGATCTTGTTATTCCGGCACAGGATCTGGGGGTTCTGTCTGGTACTCTTTTTCTCCATTAACAAATGGGCCACTAGATTTTGCACTGTCTCCATTAGGTTCAACAGATTATGACTTTGTTTTATGGGATATTACTAACGGATGTGCAAACAGAACTCAAGTTTCCTGTAATTTCTCATCAACAACAGGAAGCACCGGCGTAAACTCTACTGGTGCAGCGACCAATTCTCAAGATGCATCTGGAACTACAACTAACCAACGTCCAAATGTTGTTACGACAAGTGTGTATGCCTTGTGCATTAATTATTATGGTGGAACTAACGGTGGCTTTAATTTAAATTTTCAAAATAACGCTGGAAGTGTTGCTGTAACGGACATAACTCCTCCTACAATTACGAATGCTTATTCTACCAATTGTGCATCTGCAACAACATTTACAGTGAATTTTTCTGAATACATGAATTGTAGTACAATACAAGCATCAGATTTTGCGATTGCTGGTCACACGGTTGCAATTGTTTCACTTAATTGTTTAAACAATAGAACAAACAGTATTACAATTTCAATATCACCTGCTCTACCTCCGGGTTCATACACCATTGCGGCAACAAACATGACCGATATGTGTGGGAACTTGATCAATTCTAGTTACAACATAAATACAACAGCTGTTCCAGTAGCCAATGCAGGACCTGATGCAGTTGCGTGTTCATCTCCTGGAGCATTCGGTTCAACCAATTATTCATCTGTTACCTTAACAGGATCTGGTGGAACAACTTACTCTTGGAGTACCGGTCAACCCGGAGCCTCTATTTCGGTGGCGCCAAATACCACAACTACCTAT
>JAYSRU010000143.1:0-13233 GCA_043720875.1 Crocinitomicaceae bacterium | reverse complement strand
CGCTGGCGGCGATCCCACGGCTCCGGTTGGCGGCACAACAGGCGGCGGCGTATCAAGCGGCGGGCGTCCAAGCCAACGCAGGCCAGACGAGGTTGAGTCGTGAGTTACGCAGACTTCCAAGAGGCTTTCGCGGAAGTCATGGATCCTGAATTTTACCCTATCACATATCTGGACGATGCAATTGCCAATGGCTGGATTGCCATGCTGGAAGAAGAACAGTCTGCTGTCTGTGTCGAGATCAAATACTACCCGTCAGGCCGCAAGGATGTGCATGGGCTAGTGGCGGTGGGCGACATGCAGACCATCATTGAAACACTGATACCCCGCGCCGAACAATGGGGCCGCGAACGTGGATGCACTGGCGCGATCATTGAAAGCCGCGAAGGCTGGCTAAAGGCACTCAAACCATACGGATATGACATGCATCAAGTTGCTATAAGAAAGGCTTTATAATGGGCTTCTCAAAGTCGAAAAATAAGACCACATCAGACCCATGGGCGCCAGCGCAGCCGTTTATTCTGAAGGGTTTAGAAAACTCTGGCCGCGTGTTTGACGAGCAACAGCCCAAGCTGGATGCCTTTTCCAAAGCACAGATGGACACCTATGGCCGCGTTGCGCCCGGTGCAGAGCAAGGCATCATGGGCGCGCAAGGATTGGTGAATGACAATCTGTCAGGCAAGAACCTGAACGGCAATCCCTACATCGAAGCCATGCTTGGCCGCACACGCGAGAACGTCACCAATCAGGTCAATGACCAGTTCGGGCCTACTGGACGCTTTGGCAGCGGTATGCATGCAAAAATCCTTGGCGATGAATTGGCAAACGCTGAAAATAATCTGCGCTATCAAAATTACGGCGTTGAGCGCGGCTATCAGCAAAACGCAATTATATTTGTTTGCAATTACTTCAAAAGTAATTTTTTGCATTACCCATTTAACAAACTAAAATGAAGCAAGATAACATCGTGTTATTTGATGGCGTGTGTAATTTATGCGATGGTTTGGTTCAATTTTTAATCAAACGCGACCGAAAACTTAGGATGAAATTCGCAGCATTACAATCTGAAGTTGGAGCATCAATACTGCAACAACACAACTTGCCGCTTGAAAATTTTGATTCATTTGTCTATCTCAGAAAAGGGAAATTATTCCAAAAATCTTCTGCTGGTCTTTGGGTGCTTTTTGACCTTGGTGGTTTTTGGCGTTTACTATTCATTTTCTACATTATACCTTGGTTTATAAGAGACTGGGTATACTTATTGGTTTCCAAAAATCGTTATAGAATTTGGGGAAAGAAAGAAAGCTGTATGATGCCCGATCCAAAATTCAAAGCTAGATTTTTGTAAGTAAGCAATCGAAAATCTAAGAAAGTAATTTATATTGTACCCATAAATTTCTTTATTCTTAATAGAATATTAACTTTGAGTAAATTAATATTAATTTGAATGCCATGAAATTAATCCTACTCTCTTTACTTTTTATCTTATCCACTCAGCTTTCAGCTCAAACTTTCAGTGGCGGAGCTTGTCCAATTATTGATTTTGCAATCAACGAAAGTTCAATCACAGTAAGTGGTTTACCCACTTCGATGAGTGCAAGTTTTGGAGTACAAAACCTTTGTTTCAATATTACCCACACCTATGACTCCGACATTAAGTTAACGCTCATTTCACCCACTGGAGTATCTATAGGCATACTTCAAGGAGTTGGCGGAGGCGAAGATGGATTTGTAAACACCTGCCTATATGGAACAGGTACCCCTATTTCTTCCGGAGCATTTCCATTTACTGGGAATTTCAAATCGATGGGAATACTTGGCAATATCAATGTTGGTAACCCGAATGGTATTTGGAAACTAAGAACGGAAGACTTAGCAGGAGCTGATCAAGGCACATTGGACAATTGGTCACTTACGTTTAGTACAACACCCGCACAACCATTCCTATTCGACCAATCCAATTTACCAATCGTTGTAATTAATTCTGGTGTTGGAGTAATCAACGGAACTACGGATGTGCTAAGCGATTTTAAAATTTATTACAATACCGACAACAGCAGAAACTTTACTACTAATACACCTTATTTTAACGGAAAAGCTGCAATTGGAATTCGAGGAAACTATTCAGCCTCACTTCCACAAAAACCATATTCAGTAGAAATTCAAGATGGCGGAGGTGTTGCATACGACACATCATTTTTTGGTATGCCAAGTGAAAGTGATTGGATTCTATTGGCAAACTACAATGACAAAACATTTTTGCGTAATTCTTTGACTTACGACTTGTTCGGTAAAATGGGTCATTATTCTGTTAGAACGATTCATGTTGACGTTATGGTGAATGGAGAATACCAAGGAATCTATGTCTTCATGGAGAAAATTAAACGAAATTCTGGTCGCGTTGACGTTGCGAAATTGACACCAACAGAAATTTCAGGAGTTGATGTTACGGGTGGATATATTACGAAAATAGATTACTGGGATAATACAAACAGTTGGCAACTTCCTTTTTCTCCACCCGCTAACCCTGGAGCTGATATTCACATGGTGTACTACTACCCTAAACCAGAACTTATTGTTCCACAACAAAAAACATACATACAAAGTGTTTGGTCTGGTTTTGAAACCGCGCTATATAGTCCAACATTTGCAGATCCCTTAACTGGATATAGATCGTTCATCAGTGAAACCAGTTGGGTAGATTACTTGATCATAGGTGAGCTTACACGAAATGTAGATTCCTACAAGAAAAGTAGGTTTTTCTATAAAGAAAAAGACAATATCAGTGGAGCTTTGGGGCAAATAAAAGCTGGTCCAGTATGGGATTTTGATTGGTCGCTAAAAGCTTATAACAGTAGTGATGACATGTCTGACTGGAGCTATGATAATGTAACAGGACAAGATGTAAATCCCCCAGGCTATTACATTAGACTTATGGAGGATCCTTGGTTTCAAGACAAGTTCAAATGCCGTTATAGTGATTTCAGAAGAAACATTTTAGATACTGTTTATTTGTTCAACTACATCGATTCTATGTCAAATGTATTGAATGAAAGTCAAGCATGGCATTATGAGGTTTGGGGACATTTAACCTTAAGCAATACATCGCCAGAATGGACGCCTACAAGTTTTCAGGACGCGATGGCTAAATTTAAAGATTTCTACCGTAAGCGCACTAACTGGATTGATGCAAACATACCTGGAACACTTACTGGCTGTTCATTTGCTAGCATGAATGAAATCGAATTACCGAATATTCTAAGGGCGCATCCAAACCCGAGTAACACTTTGGTAAATATTCATATTTTAAGCAATCCATCGCTCCAATATTTAAGTATTTATGACGCTAATGGATCGATTGTTATGCAGAAAGAAATCGCTGTAAATCAATATACAACCTTGCTAGAAATTGAAACAGCATCTTGGTCGAATGGTATTTACATTCTCGCTTTACAAGGAGAGACTGGTTTACTTCAACAGAAACTGGTAGTTCAACATTAGTAATTCTTCAAATTATTACATAAAAAAAGAGGCTACGATTGTAGCCTCTTTTTTTGTACTGCCAAATTATTAATCAATTACTTGAATCAAGTCATTTAATGGCTTACGTACTTTTAGAGCGTGTTGGTATTTGTCATCTTCTGCTCTGTATCCAATGGCGCAAACTACACAAGCTGTTAATCCCTTGTCTTCTAAACCAAGAACTTCATTCCAACCAATAGGATTAAAACCTTCCATCGGTAATGCATCGATTTTAAGAGCTGCTGTAACATCTAAAAGGTTTCCAAGCGCAATATATGCTTGCTTACCAGACCAATTAGATACATCCTCTTTTGGTTTACCTGCAAAACTACCTTTCATCATATCTCCAAAACCTTTCAAACTTCCGCTTTCCAAATTACGAACAGACTCGTTTAGGGCTACATAATTGTCAATATATTCATCACTTAAACTCGTATTAACGGCAAACATAATTAAATGAGATGCTTCTGTTACTGGCGTTTGACCATAAGATTGAGCTTGTAATTTTGAACGTATGTCTTCATTCTTTATTAGATAAACAGTATACGGTTGTAAACCATAACCTGATGCGCTTAATTGAATTGCTTCTAAAATAATTTCTAAATCTGTTTCCGAAACTTTTTTTGTAGTATCAAATTTTTTCGTGGCATAACGCCATTTTCTGTGTGAGTTCATATTTATTTATCTTTATTAATTATTCTATAACTATTAATTCTATAAGCTTCGCCTCTCATTTTTACTTTTCTTTTTGCTTGATCAAAAAGTAAAGTAACAAAAGAAAAAATCAAGGCTGTAAATATCAAACTTGAATTCTACGAACATTACGAACGTGAAATCGAAACTCGTTTCACTCAAACACCGATTCCCCTATGTTCTTCATTTGTCTTGAATTCTTACGTTTAATATTTAATGCCGATGAAAATTTTAGAAACATAAAGTACTTTTCATATCATTTAAAAATTATACTGTTAATCATACAAAAGTTAACTAATTAATCTTTACCGGGTTACTAAGTTTATTACTTCATGGGTACTTCGATCACTAATATGCTAGTATTCCCTCCATTAGTTCCGCTAATTTTTTCTGTTTCTGAAACACCTAAAGCATCTCGTTTTTTAATTTTTTGTCCGTTAATTTCAGCCTCACCTTCTATTACTAGAAAATAGACACCATTGTTTTTGAATTTGACATCATACTCGAAAGTACCCAAATCTTTAGCATTAAAAATAGAAATCACTGCATCTTGATGAATCCAAGTTGGCATGTCACTCTTTTCATTACCCACCAAACTCGTGAAACCTTGCTTTTTCTCGTAGGCAACTTGCTGATAGCGTGGCTCAACATCTTTGTATTTAGGCATGATCCAAATCTGAAACAATGTCAAAGGATCAACTTTACTCCCATTATGCTCGCTATGGGTTACCCCCATTCCAGCACTCATTATTTGAATTTCTCCTGTTGAAATAACACCCTTATTTCCCATCGAGTCTTCATGACGCACACTGCCAGATAATGGAATTGTAATTATTTCCATGTTATCGTGCGGGTGTCTACCAAAACCCATTGCAGGTGCAATCCAATCATCATTCAAAACACGCAAGGCGCCAAATTGAATTTTTTCTGGATTATACCACGATGCAAAACTAAAAGAATGCTTCGCCTTTAGCCAACCGTGGTCGGCACCTCCGCGTTCGTTTGCTGGATGAAAAATTGAAATCATAATTTCTAGTATTGAGTTGCAAATGTAGGCATCTTTTTTAATTAATTACCATGGTAACTATATTTTTTAACATCTATTAATGAAAAATCCCCATTCACTGCTGTGAAAAGGGATTTAAGATAGTTGATTCGAAGTTTAAACAAACTCAGCTAATTCCATCCAGCGCTCTGTTTTTGTTTCAATTTTTTTCATGATCTCTGTCAATTTAATCCCAGCATTCATAAGTTCTTCATTGCTTGCTGTTCCAGAAGATAGTAACGCTGAATGCTGCTCTTTTTGCAACTCTAGTTGCTCTAGCTCTTTTTCTAAGTTTCCGTATTCTTTCACTTCGTTGAAAGAAAGCTTGCGTTTTTGACCATTATCTGCGGCCACCACAACTTTTGGTACAATCACTTCTGGTTTTGCCTCTGCTTTTCTATCGTTCTTTAATTGCTCCTGTTGCTTTGCGCGGTATATTGTATAATTACCCATGATGTCGGTAATCACTCCTTGTCCTTCAAAAACAAACAAATGATCCGTCATTTTATCCATAAAATATCTATCATGCGACACGACAATCAAGCAACCTTCGAATCCTAATAAATATTCTTCCAAAACGGATAAGGTAAAAATATCCAAGTCGTTTGTAGGTTCATCCAAAATTAAGAAATTCGGATTAGCCATCAATATTGTCATCAATTTTAAACGTCGCTTTTCTCCTCCACTTAATTTGTAAACGAAATTGAAATGCATGTCGCGTGGGAAAAGAAATTTCTCTAGAAACTGCGCCGCTGACATTTGCTTTCCTTTTTCTAAGGGAATAAATTCTGCAATATCACGGATAACATCAATTACTTTTTTGTCGTCATCCACCTCCAACATTACCTGATCATAATAGCCAAATACAACGGTTTCACCCACGGTAATTTTACCTTTATCGGGTTGCTCCAAATCCATGATCATGTTCAACAAGGTAGATTTACCTGTACCGTTGTTACCAACAATTCCAAGTCTTTCTTTCCGGTTAAAATGATAGGTGAAATCTTTCAATATGATCTTATCACCGTATGCTTTGAATACTTTATGACATTCCACAATTTTAGATCCTAGGCGTTCCATTTTAATTGGAATTTCTAATTCATCGCGCGAAACTTTAGCAAATGCCGCGGCTTTCACATCGTCAAATGCATCTACACGAGATTTGGACTTTGTTGACCGTGCCTTAGGTTGCTTGCGGATCCATTCCAACTCGTGCTTAAACGTATTCTTTGCTCTATCTATGGTTGATTGTTGTTGTGCCTGACGCTCCGCTTTTTTCTCTAAATAATAAGAGAAATTACCATCGTATTGAAATAATGTTTTGTCATCAATTTCAAAAATAGTATCACACACCACTTCTAAGAAATACCTATCGTGGGTAATCATTAAGATGGTTGAGTTCGATTTACTTAAATATTCTTCCAGCCACTCGATCATGTCCAAATCCAAGTGATTGGTAGGCTCATCCAAAATCAAGAAATCTGGATCTGCCATTAAAACCTTTGCTAACGCAACACGCTTCTTTTGTCCGCCGGATAATGCCGCAATTAACATATCTCCATCGGTTAATTTAAGTACCGATAAAATTTGTGCAACTTTAGATTCAATTTCCCAACAATTCAATTCACTCATCAATTCATACGAATCCATGATGCCTTGCTCGTCGTTCTTTTTCATTGCTTCATTGTAAGCTTTAACCGCTTTCAATTCTGGCAAATCATGAGAAAAAACCTCTTCTAAAATGGTATGACCTTCATCCAAGGTATCAGATTGTTCCATGAATGCAACACGAATGCCTTTTCGAAATACCACTCTTCCACTATCGTATTGTTCTTTTTCAAGCAAACAATTCAACAAGGTGGTTTTACCGCTACCATTTTTTGCAACGATTGCCACTTTTTGCCCTTGTTCTATACCAAAGGTAAGGTCACCAAACATAAGGCGATCACCGAATGATTTGGTTAGGTTTTCTACTGAAAGATAATTCATATTTTAACGGAGTCGATGTAAGGAATCTAATAGATTCTTATCTCTTTTTATTGATAATTGAGCAAGGAAAATAAAGGGAACATGTAACACTAACAGTACATAGCCCATTCCAAGATTTAACCCAAGTTTTACATACTCTAGCAGACTAAAATCATTCGCGAAGCCAATAAATGCGAGTCTAATTTGCAAGGTAAATATTAAAAGTATGATCAATATTAAACCCATAAACAAGGCGATCCGCACGAAACGTATTTGCTTAGCTGGAGTTTTATAATTGATGAAGGCAAGAATCAATAAGATGAGCACGGCTATACCTGGCACAAAAAACCAATGATGACGAACACCTTTCCAATGAAAAATATTATTTTCTACCAATAAGGTAGATTCTGGTTGATCTCTTAATGCTTGCAGGTTTTCGTCAGAAATTGTTGCAACGGGTTTTGAAATTTCGTAGGCAATTGAAAAACCACTGATTTTAAAATCTAAAACTTGCTCTTTGTTGGATGTTGCCACAAAGCTAAATATGGTACTGGTAAACAACCCTAAACTCAATAAGACTAAGGCTAAGAACAAGTAAACTGTTTGTAATCGCGTAAACATTTTGTAAAATTTAGTACAAAAGTACGAATGTTAAACGAATGGAGTAGGATTTAAAATTACTATTTAATTCTTAACCCAAATTTTTGGAGAGGTTACACCATGACAGCTATTGCATTCGCCCGAACTAATTTGCCCTCCCATGTATTTTACATTCCCTGTTGCACTTACCACGGAAGGATATAATCCTTTAATTCTAGAAATTCTACCGGATGAATAAAAGTTGCCCAATCCATCTACCGGAATACGCTTCAAAAGTTTTCCCGTACCTTTTGGGCCCGTGTAAAAATCTACGAAACAATCAGGATTGGTTTGTGTGTAAGAAGTATCGTAAACGGTTCCAGCAAATTTAAAAACGCCTTCCCCTATTCCAGCAAATTTATGACAACTCATGCAATTCAAGCCCATATTATGGCTATCTTTTTCCCCTGTTTTAGAAAAACTAGAAGGAGTTCCTTGTTTGGTACACGCGATTAAGCCTAAAACGAGCATAAAAGCACTAGTTATTTTAACGAGCATATTAACTTTTTTATAAATCTAGTATATTCTAATTGAAACCTAAGAAGGTTTATTTCTTCGTCATTTCACACCAAAGTTCTGAATTCATTCTTGGTTGAATAGACGTTCGACAAGGTTCCATTTTGAGTATCGTGAATTTTTCAGCAAATAGCACTTCATACTCTTCCTTTGAACCACCAAATGGCGGACTCACCTCAAACGTTCGATTAAAAAACAAACCAGCCAAAACACCAGATTTGTTCAATAATTCGCTCATTTTATCTCTGTACTTTTCTCTTAACGCTGGTAATAATGCGCAAAAAAACGTTTGTTCGATGATGTAATCAAAACTACCAGAATAGTCAAAGAAATCACCTAATACCACTGTGATATTAGGTGATTTATTAAATTTTTCTTGCAACGATTGCACTAAAAGTGGCGCAATATCTATCACTGTAATGTTGGTAAACCCTTGTGCCAACAAATATTCTGCTTCGTAAGAATTACCACATCCAGGAATCAATATAGCACTATTCTTGTCCGTAATCGTATCCATGTACGTTTTAATTGGAGGTGAAACTTCTCCTAAATCCCAACCCGTCGTATGAGCCTCGTATTGATCGTTCCAATATTTCTCATCCAACTTGTTGTTCGAACAAGAATCAACACAGCACTTTATTTCGGTCATATGCTTACGAATTAATTTTACCCACAGCACAACTCACAAATGATTTGGCCTTTAAAAGTAGTGAATTATTGCCTTGCTCAGGATAACCTAAATGGGCCAACTTTTCAACGAGTAGTTCTCTATTGGCGTTTCCCTTGATCGTGATCGTCTCCGTTTCTAATTCTATTTGAACGTCTTCTACTTTATCAATTTTCAAAAGTGCAGTTTTGATTGTATGCATACAGCCCCCACACTTTATATTTTCTACAACAATTACTTGAGTTTCCATATTATTTTTTAGTTGCTTTGAGTTGTTTCACTGTCTCCCAAGACCCAGCGTTAGTTACATTCTTAAACCCGTTTTGGTTTAATATCGTTAAGGCTTGAGCGCTGCGCATTCCGGATTGACAAAAAATTACAATATCTTTCTTGTCCTTGAATTCGCTTAATCGTGCATTAATCTCATCCAGCGGAATATTTGACGATCCTTCAACATGTCCGTTTGCAAATTCTTGCGTAGACCTCACATCTACTAAAAACGCACCGCCATTAATCAAATCTTGCAGACGCGTATCTTGTACGTTCGAAATTTCAGTTTCGCTATTTTCTGTTCCATTGGTAGCTCCATTTTTTACGCCACAACTCAAGAAGGCAAGCACTAAGCCCGCACCAATTATTGACTTCATAATCATAATGTTAATAGTTTAGATTGACAAATAAAATCGGTTTTAGGAATATTTGTTTCGGAAATTGCTTTAAAACCACCTGCAACTTCTGTAAAATTTCTATATCCACGCGATAGTAAGATAGAGGCTGCAATCATACTTCTGTACCCGCCAGCACAATGCATATAGAAATGTTCTTCAGGATTAATATCTTTGATCCAATTATTAATTAATGCGAGTGGCATACTGTAAGCATTTACAACGTGTTCAGCAACGTATTCACTTTCCTTTCTAATATCAATTACGCGATCTTTCTCTGTGTTTACTACTTTTTCAAATTCAGCGGCACTGATTCTTTGCACCTTGTCAACTGTTTTATCGGCATTTTCCCAAGATTTAAATCCTCCAGCTAAATGTCCCAAAACATTATCAAATCCAACCCGACTCAAGCGCATTACCGATTCTTCTTCACGCCCAAGTTCTGTCACTAGCACTATTGCTTGTTTTGTATCGATAATCATAGACCCAGCCCATGCAGCAAAATCTCCATCAATTCCAATGTTTATGGAATTAGGAATAAATCCAGCGCTAAAATCAGTATCAATGCGCGTATCCAATATCACCGCTTCCGTTTCATTTGCAACAATTTCAAATTCTTGTACGGAGAATGCTCTTTTACCTTTTTCCATTATGGAGTCGTAACTTTCGTACCCATTAATGTTTAACAAAACATTTTGAGGAAAATAACCTGGGGGAGGAGTTAATCCTGACAAGACTTCTTTCTTAAATTGTTCTTTTGTTAATGTTGGGTTGAGCGCATAATTCACTTTTTTCTGATTCCCTAAGGTATCTGTAGTTTCTTTGCTCATGTTTTTTCCACACGCACTACCCGCTCCATGATTTGGGTAAATAATTAAGTCGTCGCTTAACGGCATTATTTTATTGCGCAACGAATCATACAGATGCCCCGCTAGCATATCTTCCGTTAATTCTGCAATAACATGTTGTGCCAAATCAGGTCGACCCACATCGCCAATGAACAAGGTGTCTCCTGTAATTAAACCTCGATCAATAGCATGCTCATCGGTTAACAAAAAGCACGAACTTTCCATGGTGTGACCGGGAGTATGAATCAATTTAATTTGCGCATCTCCTAAGTTAAACACTTCATTGTCGGTTCCAACATGAATTTCATATCCTGTTTTCATCGTGGTTGGACCATAAACAATGGTAGCACCAGTTTTTTTAGCCAGATCTACGTGTCCTGATACAAAATCTGCATGAAAATGGGTTTCAAAAATATATTTTAGTACCACACCATCGCGCTCTAATCTGTCCAAATACGGCTGTGATTCACGCAATGGATCAACGATAGCTGCTTCACCATTTGAAGTAATGTAATACGCTGCCTCAGCGATACATCCTGTATATATTTGTTCGATATGCATAATCTAATTTTTATTAAAATTTCATGTGCAAATATCGATTCTTAGATTAAGAATCGATGTGACTTCTATCACATATTGAAAATTTATTTAATGAAATCTTTTTCGTGAAATTGATCATCCTTGTGGAAGAACCAAGAAAGCCAAATTACACGTGAAATCCTCATCAACCAAGGCTGTAAAAGAACTAAGGTAAGACCATTAAGTCCAAGCCACCAAAAAATACGATTATCCTTCGCACTAATACCAATTGTTAACCACCAAATAACGATTGAAATGATCGAAATTCCAACGGTTAGAGCATAACTAACATAGCCTGTTCCAGTATAAAACCCCAATTCAAGCTCAGTCCTTTGATTGCAGACCTTACACACTTTAGGCATGTCAACAATATGCCTAAAATTATACCATTTATGCGTAAACATTGCACCTTTATAACATCTTGGACATCTCAATAATAAGACATTTTTAATATAGTTGAACATAATAAGTAAGCTAAAAAATTAAAACATCGTCCATATAACCATACAAACATATAACCATGAAATGAATTCAAACGTGATACAAGTCACACAACACTTAATCGTTCATGCTCGACTAAAACTATATCAAGGATTTACGACACTATTGTTACTATTTTGAACTGACTTAGAAAAATTTGTCGTGGCAGCAACAGGAATAATTTATTGACTCTATTGATTACCTGTATTAAAAACTATACGATCACTAATTTTTAGTAATTAATTCAGCTATGTGTAGTAATAACTCTGAGTAATTCATTTTTAGGGACAACTCCACTTTGCTTCCATAAAACCTTGCCTTTTTTGAATAAGATTAATGTAGGAACACCTCTCACTTGATACCTGTTTGACAATTGCTGATTTTTGTCAACATCTATTTTGAGTATGGTTGTTTGGTCTTTGACAACCGATTTCACATCTTCCAACACGGTTGACATGGTTTTACATGGTCCGCACCAAACTGCAAAAAAGTCTACTAATACTGGTTTTTCTGAATTGATTATTTCTTCAAATGTCATAATTTCTCTTTATTTTTTAAATGCTCCAAAAAGCAATGCTCCACATAATGCTCCATAAAGAGAACTATTCAATGGTTTGGAAGTGATTGAGCAGGTTCCTGACGCGCAACCTATGTATTGCCAATATAAAAAACCGCCAATACTTCCCACGAGTGCACCGATAACAAACATAATATTGCTTTTGATAAATGTTTTCATAGTGTTGTACTTAATTAAAAAATAGTTCTTTGATAATAATATAAACTCCCATCACTAACACAAACCATCCAAATGCTGGTTTCAATTTTGAACCATCCACTTTCTTCGCTAAAGCCATTCCGATAAAAATACCGACGATAGCGAAACCTGAAATGGTAAATAGTAATTGCCAATTCACCAACTCAAAATTACCTTCTCCAAAAAATCCAATGAGCGATTTGGCTGCAATGATTACCAATGAGGTCCCTACCGCTTCCTTCATTGGCAACTTACTGAAAAGAACCAAAGCAGGAATAATTAAAAACCCTCCTCCGGCTCCAACTAGTCCAGTCAATAATCCAACAACAGCTCCTTCAATTAAAATCAAAGGATAATTGAAAACTTGAATCGTATCACTTGCTACTATTTTTACTATATTTTTTTTAATCATGCTGAATGAAGCAAATATCATTAAGACAGAAAAAAGCAACATTAATAAAACACTTTTTGTTACAACAAAATCACCCACTGTAAAAACGTTGGCCGGAATTGCAGGCACCACGAATGCACGCGTTAAAAAAACAGTTATTATCGATGGAATACCAAAAACTATCGCTGTTTTTATGTTAACCAATCCCTTTTTAAAGTAGCCAACGGAGCCAACCGCGCTTGTAACACCTACGATAAACAACGAATAAGCCGTAGCTAAAACTGGTTCAATTAAAAACAAATAAACCAATACCGGAACGGTCAAAATACTTCCACCACCACCAATCAAGCCAAGTGCAACTCCAATTAAAATGGCTGATAAATATCCTAATAACTCTGTCATAAACTAAAATTCAGTTACAAAAGTGCGTAACTTTAAACAACAGTTGCGTAACTTTTGTCACCTATGG
>JAYSRU010000142.1:0-13242 GCA_043720875.1 Crocinitomicaceae bacterium | reverse complement strand
CATTGACTCCAAGGTTCGTAAGGTGAAGCATAAAAAGCATCACATGAAGGTCTGATTTGAATGAAAACAGCATTACAACCAGCTAATTTCAAGTTGTCAATTTGTGTTATAAATTCGTTTTGTTGTGCGATTGAACTTAGCGAAGTACTAGAAGGATAATCGACGTTATAAACAGTGGAAACCCAAGCCGCACGAAATTCTCGTTTTGGGTATATCGTTTGAGAATTAATTCGACTCCAAGGAATGGTAAGTAGTAAAAATAGAAAAATAAATATTTTTAAATTCATTCTAAGGATAAATTAATTGCTCAAAAATAATGAATTGAAAGCAATAAAATACTATGTTACTGATGTTTAGCGACTACAAAAAGACAACGGTCGTTTGTTAATAAGTTACTTTCCAAAGAAAGAGTCCATGTGCCGGAACACTTTTTCCAGCTTCACCTCGGTCTTTACTTTCCAATATTCTTAGAAAGTCTTGCTCATCACTGATGCCTTGACCAATATCTATCAAGGTTCCGACGATTGACCGTACCATATTGCGTAAAAATCGATTTGCAGTAATTTCGAAGTAATAACTGTTATCATCCTGTTTTACCCAATGCGCTAAAGTGACATCACAAATTGTGGTGGTGCCTTGGTTGGTTATAGTTTTAGAAAAACAGGCGAAATCGTGAACTCCGAGTAATAATTTGGAGGCGTTATTCATTTTACTAAAATCCAAGGGATGCGATAAGTATAAACTCTGACCTGAATTAAAAGGGTTTTTTTCTAGGTGAATGAAATAGCGATAGCATCTTGAGGTAGCGTTATATCGCGCATGTGCTTCGTTGTTAACCGGATTCAATTGAATCACGTGAATACTTGCGGGCAACATTTTGTTTAATTTATACAAAAATTGAACTGCATTCTGGATAGGGGGTAAGTCAACGTGAAATACAAAATGTTTCGCGTGTACACCCGCATCTGTACGACCGCAACCAATGATATTGATTTTTGTATCACTATGTAGTCTTGAAAGTTGTAATTCAATTTCTTCTTCAATACTTTTTCCGTTGGGTTGAATTTGCCAACCCACAAAATCGGTTCCTAAGTAAGAAATTTCAAAGAAATAGCGTTGTTGCTCTTTCGACTCTGTTGAACTGGTCATAATTAAATGAGGAAAGAACTTTAATCTAATGTTTCAGGTGTGCTTTCGATTGCGTCCTTATTGATCAACTCAATACCATCATCAGAAAGAATAATCTTACGCTCTTTTAATAGAGCACCCACAGCTTTTTTGAATGTTTTCTTACTCATTCCGACGCGTTCACGTACTTCATCAGGGTCACTAGCATCATTCAATCCTAAATACCCGCCATTTTTCACTATGATTTCTAACAATTGATCTACTTCATTACTCACTTTCGTGTAACCGTCTTTTGTTAAACGAATGTCTAATTTTAAATCTTCTCGGATATTGTAAATATATCCTTTTGTGACTTTACCCGTACGTAATTCTTTAACAATATCATTTTTATAAATCATGCCTTTGTAAGCATGGTTTACGATAACATCTCTTCCTATTTCTGCTGCTTCACCAATTAATAAATCGACTTCTTGTCCTATTTCTAGTCCTTCAGTTGTCAATGCAAAGCGTTTTTTATATTTCATCGTTGCTACTAATCTTTGTGTAGCTTCATCAAGATACAAATAAACTAAGTAGCGTTTACCGGCTTCCATTTTCATTAATTGTTCTTTGAACGGAACCATTAAATCCTTTTCAATTCCCCAGGCCACGAATGCCCCATAAAAATTAACATCAGTACACTGCAGCCATGCAAATTCATTCAGATAGATATCTGGTGTATACGTTGTTGCAATAAGTCTATCTTCAGAATCTTTATAAAGAAATACGGTGAGTATATCCCCAACCTTGTTTCCTTGTACTAAGTATTTACTGGGCAGCAATACGTCATTTCCTTCTGGATCAACTAAATATGCACCAACTGTTGTAAAACGATCTAATCTAAGTTCGTTGTATTCGCCTAAAAACATTTAAAAATATAAATTCGTGGATTCCTTCGCATTTACAATAATACAAGGAGTATTTTGATCATTGGTGATCAAGGTTTGGTAAAGTTTTTCAAATTGTGGAAGTAAGCTTTCTGTATGGAATGCAGCAGCATATAAATCAGCATTCTTAGTTTTTCCAAATTCTAATATTTTTTTATGAAAAGAACCACTACCATTGAGAATTTCAAAATTGATTTTAACTTTACGTTCTTCAAATTCTTTTAATACAATCCCTAATCTATTGCGCATTTGAGTAGCCAAAATTGGGTCAGTTTGTGCTTCATAAACAATAAATACTTCTGCATCAAACATATTTGCAACTTCCGCTACGTATGTAATAATTTGCAAGCTTTCTCGGGATAAATCTACCGGAGCAACGATGTTTTTTATTTGATGAATAGACGTTTTGTCTTGCACTACAACAAAAGGAACACTCGTACTGCGCACAACTTTCATTGCATAACTACCAAATATCTTTTGCATTCCAGAAATACCATGTGTACCCATGATAATCAACGTTGAATCCATTTTTTGAGCAATTTTCCCTAAATCGTCGAATATGTTTCCAATATTTATTGTCCATTCTATCTTTACTCCTGTCGTTTCATTGGCAGCAACGATTTGATCTAATTTGCTTGCTGCAGCAGCAATTTTGTCTTTCGAAGAAACAAGGTGTATAAGCGTAATACTCGCATTGCTTTTCGTTGACAAAAAAATGGCATAATTTAAAGCTACATCTCCAACTTTGGAAAAATCATGTGGCACGAGATAGTTTATTGACGTCATGGCTAGGTATTTTAGCAAATGTAGGTTTTTCTTCTGAGAATTTCAATTTTGGCTTAGAATAATTGATAGTTTTCATCCTTGGACAGAAAGTTTCATGTTTTTGAGCATTAGTTTGAAAGGGTTATCGGCGTTCTCGAAAATGTCATGGATACAATTAAGCTATTGTATATCAGGTGTATGGGATTCTAATTTGTTTTTTCTGTAAATAATTATTGCGAGAATGTTAAATTATTAACATTATGTTTTTTTTAGCAATCCAATAATACCATGAATTTAACATGTGCAATGTGATGTTAAATTAGATTAATCACAATTAAAACGCAACTTTTGCAAACTAATTGCGTCTAACTTGCTAAAATATGCCTAACATGAAATTAATATTATCATTATTGTTTGCTTTCTGGTTGTTACCTTGCAACGCACAAACAGAAGCCAGTGAGTCTAATCTATCGGAACCAATATATTTTTTCGCTCAATGTATGTATGATATTGACGATAAAGATGTTTTCCAAACTATGGAAGCAGAATTTCGTTTGAATCCAAACATTAAAGTTGCACGATTTGATTGGAACACTAAACGTGTTTTCGTTTTAACGCAAAATGTAGCAACTTTTACGGAGCTAGAATTCAAGACTTGGTTTTGGCATACCGAAAAATTACCAACATGTATTCAAATTGGTGTTCACGGAATAGATGTCGTGAAGCCTTACCCATTCACTAATTGCAATAACTAGAATATATGAAATTAATAATACAATTAACTTTTCTTTTATTTACAGCAACAACTAATCTTGTTTGTGGTCAAGCGAACGATTGCGGTGAAGAAGTAAATGTTTGTACAACGCCTTCATTTGCAATTATCCCTCCTGGCCTTTCTAATCAAATTGTTGATTTTGGTTCTGGTACAGGTTCAAACCCATCCACAAATCCTGGAGGTTTTAATAGTGGTTGTTTACTTTCAGGTGAAACCAGTTCAACATTTATGGTTATATCTGTAAACGCTGCAGGTACATTAAGTTGGACTATCGGAACTGATGGTGCAACAGGTTGTTTTGATTGGATCATGTGGCCTTATACTCCTGGAGGTGCAACGTGCACTGGTTTGCAGAATGGAACTTTGGCTCCTGTTGCTTGTAACTGGAATGGAAACTGTGAAGGATTTACCGGAATGGCTCCTGCTGGTTCTTTGCCACCTGGAGGAGCAGCGAGCAATTTTCAAAACTCATTAAATGTGGTGCCTGGTAATCAGTTTTTATTGTGTTTATCAAATTACTCTGGATTAGGAATGACAGTTCCGATCAATTTTTTAGGAACAGCTGGGATATCGTGTAATGGTTTAGCTCCAGATCAAACGGTTTGTCTTGGTGCAACTGCCAATGTTGATATATTAACAGTTGGTTTTACTAATCCGACTTATGAATATTTGGTTACCACAGGGGTGGCTAATCCTTTTGGCGGGCCAACCAATCAAATAACAACTCCTGTTACTACTGCCTACAGTGTTAAGGTGTGTGAAGCTGGTTTGTGCGATACCATCAATTTTACGATTAATGTTGTAAATCCGCCAGTAGTTAATGCCGGAAGTGATACAACTGTTTGTTATGGCACACCTTATATGTTGCAAGGTTCTGCAACAGGAACTGCACCAACGCATACATGGTCAATGTTACCTAATCCTGGATTTACTCCAGCAGCAACCACAACATTTTTACCTAATGTAAGTAGTTATACGCCAACTGCAACGGCTAATACTGGAACAACATATCAATATGTTTTGACTGCAAGTAATCCAACATGCCCGGCAGATAAAGACACGGTTAATGTAACTTTTCAAAGAGTAGCACTCACTGCAACGAAAACAGATCCTCTGTGTAATGGATCGGCGGATGGAACAATTGCGATAACAAGTGCCCTTGGAAATACTTATAGTTCTGATAATGGTGTAACTTGGCAGGCTTCGCCTATATTTACGGGAAAAGTTGCAGGACTTTACACAGTATGCGCCAAAAGTACTTTAGGTTGCAAAACCTGTATTAGCCAAACATTAGTAAATCCTCCAATTGTTGGCATATCAGCAACACCTGATGTAACGATTTGTGAAAATGGTACTACTACCATGATCGCAGCTGGAACCAATGGAACTTCTTTCACCTATACTTGGACACAAACAACTGATCCAAATGCCTCTCAAACCATCGCTCCTTTAGGTACAGCAACGTATACAGTTTTTGCAACGAATCAAAATGGATGTAATTCTATCGGTGAACCAATTACAGTTACAGTTTTGCCTCCTTTAAGTGGTGTAGTTTCAGATACTCAATATATCTGTCCAGGATATTTTGTAAAGATTGGTGTACTTGGCTCAGCTGGTAATGGTGGACCATACACGTACTTATGGTCGACAGGTGAAACAACCGATTCTATTATTGCTTCTAATATGGTGGATATGACTTATACGGTTACGATTGAAGATAATTGTGAAACCACACCTTTGGTTTTAAGCATTTTGGTTAAAGTTTTGCCGGTTCCCGTAGTAGATTTTACATGCCTAGTTCCTGAACTTTGTGAGGACGCAGTTTTTCAAATTTCTAATGCGACTGCTGCTGCTATGTCAGGGAACCTTAATTGGCATATATCTTCGGGTGAAACCTATCTTGATCAATCGTTAATTGAAACATTACCTTTAAGTGCCGGAGCTTACAATGTGCGCTTAATTGTCACTTCTCCTGATGGCTGTATTGATTCGTTAACCAAAGACAACTTTTTAATATCCCACCCAAAACCGTTCGCAAATTTTGGATGGTCTCCAAATCCTGCAACAGTATTTAATACAGAATTGAAATTTAACAACGTTAGTTTTGGAAATGACTTTAATTATTGGTTTATGCCGGGAGCGGATCAATCGTATTCCACAGAAGATCAACCTTTTGTTATGTATCCTGATGGTATTGTAGGAAACTATGACGTCACATTAATTGTTGAATCAAATTTTGGATGTAGAGATACCGTTACTAAAATGTTACCAATTTTGCCAGAAATATTGTTCTATGCTCCGAATACATTCACACCGGATGGTGATGAATTTAATCAAGCTTGGAAGTTTCACGTAGCAGGAGTTGATATTACACAATTCAACCTGACAATTTTTAACAGATGGGGACAAGTTATTTTTGAAACCAATGACACACAAGTTGGTTGGGATGGTACGTTCCAAGGAAGAATTGTAGAACAAGGGATTTACAACTGGACAGCTACAGCAAAAGAAATTATTTCTGACAAGAAATATGAATTTAGAGGAAGTATAAATGTACTAAAATAGCCTTTTTTTGATCCCAATATAAAGCCCCCTTTATCAAATGATATAGGGGGCTTTTTGGTGAATAAGATAACGGTTTAAAGCCTTACCAAATATAGGTATTTGGAGTAATCCATTTATTTTGAACTTTCATTGTTTGTTCGATAACATCTCTTACGGCAAATCGACCTCCGGTAAATGGACTTTGGTAATGAACCATTGCTTTGACCTCTGAAGCAGCATCTTGTGGGCAAGTAGAAACTCCGACCATTTGTAATGTTGGTAAATCAGGTAAGTCATCGCCCATGTATAATACTTCTTCATTGCTGAATCCTTCTCGTTCTTGTAATGTTTTATACACATCTAATTTGTTGGAGGATTTCAAGAAAACTTCATTTACCCCAAGGTTTAATAAACAATCCTTAACGTCGTGTGAATTGCCACCTGTGATTACGTATATTTTAAATCCATTTTTTATAGCATGTTGTATTGCAAAAGCATCTCTAGAGTTTATGGAACGAATTACTTCATGGTTGATCAATAATATTTGACCATCAGTAATAACTCCGTCTACGTCAAAAATAAATGTTGTAATTGCAGGTAATAATTGTTTATAGCTTAACATAGTTTAGTAGAATCTTGAATGGATTGAGTAATTAATTGATAGATTTCTTTGCTTTTACCGGACAATTGCAATTCGTGTGCAGCGATAGTATGAGTATCGTTACGCAGAGCTGGTCCTGTTTGTGCTTTTTCTGGCCCCAATGCAATTGCTTTATGTATAGTTTCGATCAATAACGGGTGCAGATCAGTAAAATCTACATTATGCGCTGTACAATGATTTTCTGCTAATTGCAGTAAGTGATTCGTGAAATTATTCGTGAAAACCGCTGCTACGTGTAAGTGCAAACGTTGACTAAATGTACTTAAAGTTACTTTTTTGCTGATTTTCCAAGCTAAATCAAAAAGATTTTGTTGAAAGTAGCTTTCCTCTGACTCAATGTAAAATGGTATTTTAGTGCAATCAACGAAACGGTTTTCGCTAAAGGTTTGTAAGGGGTAAAAGACCCCAATTTTTTTCATTTCACTTGCATTGGGCAACTTTACGGCACCAGCTGTATAAGCTATATTACAACCGCTAGGTAAATCTGAAATAATGGATTCTATAGTATTATCAGGAACACATAAAAGATATAAGTCAGATGATGGAAGCATCGATATACTATCAAAATCTTGTGTATCTAATTGACGTGCTAAGTCTTTGGCTTTTTCAATGGTTTTTGAATGGACACCTATAATCGAAACGCCAGCTTCTTTTAACGCTTTTCCCATACTTGCACCAACTTTACCCGCACCAATAATAGTTACTGTCTTTATTTCCATAATATGCAAAGTTCGTTTTTCAAATTGATAGGCAATTACTTATTTCAGAAACATTAATTTCTCTCGTTCAACTTTCATGCGCATGAAACCAAAAGTAACGGTAATCATAGGTTCAGCAATCTCTTCTACTGTACCACTTTGTTTCGTACTTATCATTTTCACGGTAGAACCAATGATAATTTTTTCACGCTCATATGGATCTTTTTCTGCAACAAGAGATGCCTTTTTCTTCTTTGGGTTTTTCACTTGTGCTTTTAACGTCTCGATACGTTTCGAATCATCTATTTTAGATTTTTCTAATTGAATATATTTTTTTACATCCTCAATTAATACTTGGTTGATGTCTTTTTTTCCACGTAATTGCCAACGGTCAATAAAACTGGTAAGTTTTCGTCCGCTGATTAAGTATTTATTGTTTTGCTCAATTGAAATTTGTTGTGACTTTAATCGATCGTCAAATTTTTCCTTCCGCTGTTCGTACTCATTCTTCGCATTTTGAGCATTTTGTTGTGCCTCAATATGTTCTTTATTCAAGCGCTCTAAATAAGTTTTTTCACGTTGAAGTTCACTTAAAAGTTTGTCCATGTCTACTTTTTGAACATCCATTTTTAACTTCGCACTTTCAATTAATTCCAATGGAATACCATTAATTTGTGCGACTTCAAATGTAAATGAGCTTCCGGGCAGCCCCATTGAAAATCGATACAATGGTTCTAACGTTTCCGTGTTAAAGAGCATGCAACCGTTCATTGCATTTTGTAAACGGTCTGCTTTCAATTTAATATTGGCATAGTGGGTAGTGATCACTCCAAATGCTTTTCTGTTGTATAATTCTTCAAAAAACACTTCAGCCAATGCTCCTCCTAGATCTGGGTCTGATCCAGTTCCGAATTCGTCCAAAAGTAACAAAGTCCGCTTATTGGATACGTTCAAGAAATGTTTCATACGCTTCAAACGATAGGAATAGGTGCTTAATTCATTTTCAATACTTTGGTTGTCACCAATATCCGTAAGAATATTTTGGAAGAATGACATTTTAGAGTTTTCATCGACAGGCACAAGTAAACCCGACTGAAGCATTAATTGAATTAAACCAATAGTCTTCATGGTAATACTTTTGCCCCCGGCATTAGGCCCCGAAATAACCAACATTCTATTGGTTTTATCCATTATGAGATTCTGAGGCAGCGTTTTTTTTCCGAGCAAACGATTATTTCTAAGCAATATCGGGTGATAAGCATTTATGAGTTCGATGCGCGTATCATTAACAAGTGCAGGTAGATTGCAATCTAGTTCAATTGCTAATTTTACTTTTGCATTAATGAAATCTAATTCTGTTAACAGCTCATTATAGCCCTTTATAAGTGGCGCAAATCCTGAAATATCTGCGGTCAATTGTTGTAGAATTCTAAAAATTTCTTTACGTTCATCGTCCAACAACATTTCAAATTCATTATTCAAAAGAATATTGCTTTGAGGTTCTATGTAGGTTAAACTTCCTGTTTTGCTAGATCCAAGAATACTACCCGTAAGTTTGCGCTTGTGGGTGGATTGAACGGTTAAAACCCTACGTTGATCAATAAATGCTTCCTTTGTATCGCCAAGAATCCCTTCTTTTGTTAGGCGACGTAATTCCTTTTCAAAATTCTTATTGATTGCCCTTCGTACCGTTCCCATGGATTGACGGATTTTATAAAGTTCAGCAGACGCATCATCTTTAACTTGACCTTTACGGTCAAACACCTTGTCTATGGCAGCGATAATTTCTGTTGTAAAATAAACGCTGTGCAACAATCCATTCAATTTGGGGTAATCTTTTTCCCTTTTATCGAAAAACGTTAAGATCAAATTAACCAATTCAGATGCCTTCGAAATTCGAACAAAGCCTTCTTGCTCTATGGTTGCGTTACGTATTGGAAGTAGAATAATTTCTTTCGTAAGTTCCTCAAAATCTAATGCTGGAAATAGCTCACCATCAACACGTAACGAATGAAATTCTTTGGTAACCAATAAAGTTTCTGTCAATCTTGGGAAATCGGAACTAGGAACCAAATTAGCTAATCTTTTTTTCGATGTTGGCCCAATTCCATAAGCCTCCAAAACCCCTTGAATTACTTCAAATTCTAAGTCTTTTATGGTTTGAAGGTCGAAATTAGACATATTGAATTAACGCTTTGGATAAAATTGTTTGTAAATCTAAGTTGAAAATACTATTTCACGAATTTTTCACTGTTATATTTGTTTAAAATTTATTATTATGAAAATCATATCTTTCAATGTGAATGGAATTCGAGCAATCGCTAAGAAGACTTTTTATGAAGACATGGCGGCATTGAATGCAGACATTATTTGTTTGCAAGAAACAAAGGCAACGGTTGAACAACTGAAAGAGGTGATGTTGAGTTTGTCGGATTATGAGGTGTATGGGAATGAAGCTAAAAGGAAAGGGTATTCAGGTACAGCTATTTTAACTAAGGTTAAACCTTTATCTGTTTCCTATAACATTGGCGTTGATGAACATGACAACGAAGGAAGGGTTACCTGTGCGGAATTTGAAGGATTCTATTTAGTTACGGCGTATATTCCTAACTCCGGCAGTGAGTTATTGCGCTTAGGTTACCGTCAAACATGGGATAGTTCGTTTTTAGCCTATTTACAGAATTTAGAACAGAAAAAACCTGTAATCGTTTGTGGTGATTTTAATGTAGCACATAAAGCAATTGATTTATTTCATCCTAAATCAAACTACAATAAATCGGCAGGTTATATGCAAGAAGAAATTGATGGAATGACCGCTTTTGAAACAGCGAATTTTAAAGATACATTTAGATTACACTATCCAGAAGAAATCAAATATTCGTGGTGGAGTTATAGGGCAGGAGCGAGAGAGAAAAATGTAGGTTGGAGAATTGACTACTTTTTAGCTTCAGAAAAAGCACAAGCACTCGTAAAAAATGCATTCATATTGAATGAAGTTTTGGGGAGCGACCATTGTCCGGTTGGAATTGAGTTGTAAGAAGCAACGATAAGAATTAAAAAAAATGATATGATAGGAATTTTGCCAAATTCAACACATCCAAGAGTTGTAATTATTGGGGGTGGTTTTGCTGGAATTAAACTAGCAAAGAGTTTAAAACAATTACCGGTACAAGTTGTAATGATTGACCGTCAAAATTACCACACTTTTCAACCCTTATTGTATCAAGTAGCCACAAGTGCGTTGGCACCAGATAATATTGCTTACCCGATTCGAAAAATTTTTAAAAAACAAGCAAATTTTTTCTATCGTATGGAAGAAGTGGAGGAAGTGTTGATTAAAGAAAAGAAAATTATTACAAATTTAGGAACATTAGATTATGATTATTTAGTCATAGCTTCAGGAGCTCGCAGTAATTATTTTAAGAACGAAGGCATGAGTTTATCCGCCATGCCAATGAAAGATGTACGAGAAGCATTAGCGATTCGAAGTTTAGTGTTGCAAAATCTCGAAAAAGCGCTGACTATCCAAGATGATACTAAAAGGCAAGGTTATTTAAATATTGTAATTATTGGAGCAGGACCAACAGGAGTAGAATTGGCAGGAGCATTGGCTGAAATGAAACGAAGCATTTTTCCTGTAGACTACCCAGAGTTAGATTGTTCAAAAATCAAAATTATTCTAGTTCATTCTGGAGAACGGGTGCTAGAAATGTTTAAACCAAAGTCTTCTGCAAAAGCTTTACAATATTTAGAAAAACTCGGAGTTGAAGTTCATTTGAATGACAGAGTTCTAGCGTATAATGGAGAAGAGGTATCAACAAAATCAGGTAATACTATTGCTAGTAAAAATGTGGTTTGGACAGCAGGTGTTAAAGGTAATGCATTGGGTGATTTAGAAACAAATGGCGGAAATAGAATTAAAGTAAATCAATACAATCAAACCTTATCCACAGATTATATTTTTGCATTAGGAGACGTTGCCGTAATGGAAAGTGAGGAATTGCTAAACGGACACCCAATGGTAGCACAAGTTGCTATTCAGCAAGCAAAGCTGTTAGGTAAGAATTTTTCAGCAATATTGAATCACACGCAATTAACTGGATTCACCTACAATGACAAGGGTTCAATGGCTACCATTGGTAAAAACAAGGCCGTAGTGGAACTGAAACATTTTAGTTTTACAGGAGTTTTTGCTTGGTTTGTTTGGATGTTTGTGCATTTAATGTCATTAGTTGGATTTAGAAATAGATTCGTCACGTTATTAGCATGGACAAAAAACTACTTTTCATCCGACAGAAGTTTGCGCTTGATAATAAATCCATTTGATGCAATGCAAGCTAAGAAAATTAGAAAGCAAAAATTTGATCAAGGATTAATGTAAAAAATGGTATTTAGTAGCATTACTTTTTTGATTGTTTTTCTACCCATATTTTTATTGGGGTATACGCTATTGCCTAAAATATTGAAAAATCCATTTATCCTTTTTTCCAGTATATTCTTTTATGCATGGGGGGCTCCGTTGTTTATATTTGTAATCTTGGGAACAACTTTTTTGGATTTCTTCTTTGTTAAATTTTTAGCTGAAGGGAAGGAGCAGCGCATCAGGAAACTATTCTTAATCGTATCCTTAGCAATGAATTTAGGACTATTGGCCTATTTCAAGTATGCTAATTTTTTTATCGAAAATGTAAACACGTTATTAGATTCGGCTGGTGTACAAAATGTGGCATGGGTGAAAGTAGTTTTGCCAATCGGAATCTCCTTTTATACGTTTGAATCAATCACGTATGTAGTTGACGTATACCGCAAAATACATAAGCCGCTAAAGAATTTTTGGGATTATCAATTGTATATCATCTTGTTCCCAAAACTAATTGCCGGCCCCATCATTCGTTACAATCTATTGGCCGATCAAATAACAAATCGTGAAGATACTATTGATGATAAACTGGTTGGGTTTGTGCGGTTCAGTATTGGATTAGGAAAAAAGATGCTCATTGCAAATGTTTTGGGTGAACAGGCAGATGAAATAATGAAAATACCAATGCTTGAACTGTCAAGCTTTGTGGCGTGGATCGGAATCATGGCGTATTCGTTTCAAATCTATTTTGATTTTTCTGGATATTCAGATATGGCAATTGGTTTAGCTCGAATGACGGGCTTTCGCTTTCCAGAAAATTTTGACAATCCATATACATCAAGGAGTATCACTGAATTTTGGAGGCGTTGGCATATTTCATTAGGACAATGGATGAAAAATTACCTATATATTCCATTGGGAGGAAATAGAGTGGCATCGCCTTATCGTTTGTATATTAACCTGTGGCTCGTGTTTTTGCTTTCAGGCCTTTGGCACGGCGCATCTTGGAATTTTATTATCTGGGGAGCAATTCATGGTTTGTTTTTGATATTAGATCGCTTGTTTCTTGGAAAGGTGCTTGATTCAATTGGGAAAATTCCGAGTATGCTATTTACGTTTGTGGTGGTTGCAGTGGCTTGGGTGTTTTTTAGAATTGAAAAATTTGGAGATGCAGTGGCCTACGTTAAAAAACTATTTTCATTTCAAGGTGATATTCATTTTGAATGGAATACACAGTTCGTATTTATTGGTTGCTTGGCCATATTTTTCTCCTTCATGTACGCTTTTAAAGTGTTTAAACCGCTTCAGCATTTTTTCTTTGACGGATCAAGCTATTCAACGAAGAAGAGCTTAGGTATTGTGTGTATTTCAATGTTATTGTTTAC
>JAYSRU010000141.1:0-1598 GCA_043720875.1 Crocinitomicaceae bacterium | reverse complement strand
TGGGGCAAGCTAAAAATTTCTTGGCTTTCTGTAAATACATGACGTGCAATTATGCGCCCTGCTTCATCGTACACAAACAAATCTGCCGTGCTTGCTGTATTTAGAGTAGCTTTAAATTGTGTTGTTGCATTTCCATATCCGGGATTGTTCGTTATGCTTAAATTATCTTCAAAAGGTACTGGATCTATTATTTCTGTTAGGGAAAAGTTGTCTAGAAACCAATAAGTTAATAAAGTTTGACTAGAGCGATCAAAATTCCAACCAGAATCAGTTTCAGGGATGTATTGAAAGCCTAATTGATTATTGGGATTAAATGCCCCAATCAAAAACGCTCTTTCATTTCCTTGGGCAGTAAAAGTAAAATTTATTTTGTGCCAGCCTGTTTTTTGTGAGATAAGAGTATCTATTTCCCAAATGGTTGTTCCTTCAAGATTACATTCTGTGAAATCATTACAAACCGAATCAGTGAAGGTTTTTATCTGTAGTGACTTACTGAAAGCGTTTGAAATCTCTGCCAAACTAGCATAAAACGAAAATGAATACTTTGCATTTGCTTTTAACGTTTCTTCAAAATAACCACCTAAATGCTCATTTCCGCCCCAATATATATTATTTGGTGGCGGTGGAGTTGGTGAAACGTTGAGTACTCCTAAACCAACATAGCCATAGCCATGCTGTGTCATTTGGTAACCCACATGATTTAATGGAATTCCCCATGGAGAATTTGGTGGGGGGGGGTTTAATGTTGAAAAATGATCACATGATCCTAATTCCCACCAATTGAAAACACAACTAAAATAATCATAAACACTAAATCCTCCATTATATTCAGTACCCCACGGGTCACAACCTGCACTTTCGTGTTTTAGTTCTTCAAAACTAGGATTGATAATCAAATTATTTTGGCAATAAAAAGCTGTATTGCTCATGATGAGCAATACAGCTAATTTTAATTTCACTATTGAATTATAGAATTTCAATTTTCATTACTTTTATTACACCAGTACTGGTAAACACATGAAGAACGTATAAACCTTTGTGAAGGTTGGTTGTAAGTTCAATCATATTCCCCTCAATTAACTTGGTAGAAAAAACTTCCTTACCTGTTACATCAAAGATATGTATTTCTTTCATGTCAACTTCACTTGAAAGTGTAAAGTTACCCGAATTCGGGTTAGGATAAAGGATTATCGTAGGATCTACAGTATTTTGAATTGGTGCTTCATCTTCACCCTCATTAGTCAAAAGCATGTTGCGATTTACTGTTTCACATCCACCATCCACATCTAATATGGCACGTGCTTGATATACTGCCGAACCATGAACGATCGGATCCATACATGCAATGGTTGCTAATACGCTTGAATCTGCCGCTGATAGTATCGTATTATTCGCCAAACAGTTAATCAACATTGTGTTGATTGTTTTGTTGTACGTTGAAAGTAACTTACTTCACCGCAAAGGCGCAAAGAGAACGCTGAGAAATCTAATACTGCACAATCTTCCCTTCTAATCTCACATTGGCATCACTTTCAAAAGTATAATAATACACCGCACCAGCCAGTTGGGGCAAGCTAAAAATTTCTTGGCTTTCTGTA
>JAYSRU010000140.1:0-38744 GCA_043720875.1 Crocinitomicaceae bacterium | reverse complement strand
CTCCTTCAATTACGATGTCAGCAAAATGCTTATAATATTCGTTACGTAAGGCTTTAATTTCAGCAGGACTTTTATCAGGAAATGAACGCATCAAATTACGTGTAATTACAAAGTTTCTGTAAGGAAAAATACTAACATTTAACGCGTGCAATACACTTGAAAATAGGTAGAGCACCGACATGGGTAACAATGACAATGGATATACCAAAAGGTAATAGGACAAGGCACTTAGAAAACTCATTCTGCTTTGTATTTATCGTTCCAAAATTTGATAATTTGAAGCGTTACTTCTTGTTCTTTTAGACTAGATCCAGCAAAAAAGAAGTTCTGCTTACCTGCCTCTTCTGGCATATATTCTTGATAGGTGAAATTAGAATCAAAATCATGTGGATACTGATATTCTTTTCCGTAACCTAATTCTTTCATTAAGCCAGTTGGGGCGTTTCTTAAATGCAAAGGAATGGGTAATTTCCCTGTTTTTTGTACAAATGCTTGCGCTTCATTTATTGCTTTGTAGGCAGCGTTTCCCTTGGGAGAACTGGCCAGATAGATTGTGCATTGAGCTAATATGATACGTGATTCTGGGAAACCAATATTTTTCACGGCATCAAATGCTGTATTGGCAATTAACAATGCATTCGGATTGGCTAATCCAATGTCTTCAGACGCCGAAATCAGTAATCTTCTGGCAATAAAAGTAGGCTCTTCACCACCTTCGATTAAGCGTGCCAACCAGTAAATAGCAGCATTCGGATCACTTCCTCGAATTGATTTGATAAAAGCACTGGCTAAGTCATAATGATCTTCTCCGTCCTTATCATGCGACATCAATTTACTTCCAGTTAATAATTTTACCTGTTCATCGTCGATACGGATTACTCCTTTTTTATCTGGAGCGATAGAATTAACAACCAATTCGAAATTATTCAACAATTTTCGCGCGTCACCGCCCGATAATGCTAGTAATAATTTGGTTTCAACTAGTTCAATCTTTTTCTGCTTTAACACGTTGTCTTCTGAAATTGCTTTTGCTAGAATTGAAGTGAGTTCGTCTTTTGTGAGTGACTCAAGCACATAAACCTGACAGCGGCTTAATAGCGCACTAATTACTTCGAAAGATGGGTTTTCAGTTGTTGCACCAATTAAAGTTACCGTACCGCGCTCAACTGCGCCTAACAATGAATCTTGTTGTGATTTTGAGAACCTGTGAATTTCATCTATAAATAAGATGGCTCCTTTGGTTTCAAACATGTTAGATTGTTCTGCTTTGGCGATTACATCACGAATGTCTTTGACACCAGATGAAATTGCCGAGAGAACATGTATTTGCCGTTTTGTTTGGTTTGCGAGAAGATTGGCAAGTGTTGTTTTCCCTACCCCTGGAGGACCCCAAAGTATCATTGAAGGTAAAACGCCTATGTCTAGTGATCTTTTTAACGAACCATTTTCACCAACCAAATGTGTTTGCCCTACATATTCAAGTAATGAATGTGGACGCATACGTTCTGCTAGTGGAATTAGGCTATTCATTATGTTGGACGTTTATGTTTCCATCGGCGATGGCTCCACAACCAATATTCGGGTTGCTCAATGATTCGTTCCTCTAAATGTTTTGCATGTTGATCTGTAATGTATCCTTCAGGTGTGTTTTTCGCATCGTCGGTGATCAACTTAAAATTTACACTGTAATATCCTCGTTTGAGTTTATTGATACAACCGAAATACACCACGTGATCGTGTTTTTGTGCTAGTTTTTCTGCTCCCGAGAACCAAGCAGTATCTTGACCTAAAAATTGATTCCAGCGCACGCTTTTCATGTTAGTAGGACTTTGGTCATTCACGATAACAGTGGCACGAACTTCTGCTTTCTTTTCTGCGAAGTAGCGGGGTAAATCATGAACGGAAATCATTTTCATACCAAATCTTTGGCGTGTTTTCAAAAGAATTTTGTCGAAAAACTTATTTTTCAAAGGTTGATAAACCGCTGTACTTGGAAACTTTAATTGTGTAGCTAGTCCAACTGAATAAAATTCCCAATTGTTGTAATGACCGCAAAGAATCATAACACTCTTTCCAGATTTTAACGTGTTTTGAACCTCTTCCAAATTTTCGAAGGTGCAACGCTTTTCCGCTTGTTTAGCAGTTAATGATAACGATTTAATGCTTTCCACAATAAAGTCACAGAAATAATGAAAAAATCGCTTTTCAATTATTTTTAGGTCTTGCTTAGATTTGTTAGGAAATGCTGCAGATAAATTCGATTGTACTACTTTCTTACGGTACCCAACAATGTAATAGGCTAATACGTATAATGCATTCGCAATACCATAAACCATAAAGAATGGCAACCATGATAATGGAAGGATAATGAGGTAAAATAATATGGAGCTAAAAAATTTCAAATGTTAAATTGGGGCGCGAAATTACGAATTAATTATTTGTTGGGTTCTTTGGAAAGTCAGTCATTTTTTTGTGAACACTTCCTTGACGCTTCATAATCTGTTTCCAATCTTCTTCGTTTTTACAATTCATTATCTCGTTTATGTCTAATTTATCTACAACTAACCAGGATTTATCCTTGATTTCTTGTTCGAGTTGACCTTTACTCCAACCAGAATATCCTACAAAAAAACGAATATCTTTCGAAGCTATTGCATCAATTTTAACATTTTCTAACAATTCTTTATAGGCACCGCCCATAAACAGCCCATTTTCAAGTAGTTCGCACGTAGAAAATAATTCACCTTTAGTGTGTAAATAATATAATTGTTCAGAACAAACCGGACCACCTTCATGAATTTCCATCTCCATTAAAGGAAAATCTGGCAAAATATCTGATATGGACCAAGGAACAGTTTTATTCAAAACAAATCCGAAACTTCCTTCAGCATCATGTTTGCAGAGGTAGATAATAGATCGAGAAAAAACTTCTTCAGGCATGAATGGTTCGGCCAGGAGCAATCTTCCTCGAATTGGAGCTAATGTGTTTTGTACTTGAAGTTGAATCACTAGGTTTCTAAAAAAATGAGGGTGGTTTTCTTAAATCAAGTTTAGCATCTCTCAACATACTTGCCGAAGCGTTTAAGCTCAATAAAAAACTTTGGTTTTGACCAATTGGTGTCCAGTAAAAGGCTAATTGCCAACAGTGCATGTCACGCAACAATGTAAAGCGGGTGTTGGTTATTTTTAAACTATTGATATCGAAGTTAGTTGCCACGGCAAGTTTCCATCGTTTAGTGAAGCTTACGTCTGCATTTGCAGCAATCGTGTGATTTAGGAGCTGTGAACTTGGGTTAAAAATTGTGCGATTCGTATTAGCGGTAAATCCTATAATGTGGGATAAGTTGATTTTCCAAGGAATTTGAAAGCTAATCAATTCATACGGATGTGTAACGAAGTATTGGTAATCACTGTTCCATAAGTTTGAAGTATTGGTTTCCTTCATCTTTTCACGACTTTCTTTTGAAGTGATGGTAAATGTGGTAGAGATATCTGTGCTTAGCATTCTTCCTAACACACTTCTCGAAGCTAAGGCATATTCTTCCATGAATCCTCCTGTGCTGTCATTCCAATTTTGTAAACTATAACTTCCTCCTAAAACAATATTTATGGGTGCAATAGGATTAATTCTCAAGCTCAAAGTAATCGGAGCTAAATTGAGACTATCTGCTAAGAAATCGTAGCTACTACTCAAAGAAAATGCATCTACTAAACGGGTCTTTTTAAAACCTGTTGAATCTTTTATACTCGTTTGTTTTAATTCGAACGTATTATTTATTCCGAAGTTTAATAAGGCATTACTCCGAATAGAATTACTGGCATAGATACTTTGTTCAGATACATTATAGGTTTGCAGGAGACCGGAAGGAAGTGTTACTTGCTTGAAATTTTTCGTGAATGCCGGACGGTAATTGAAGCCGGCACTTGGTGTTAATACATGTCGCAATAAAGATTTTTTCTTTCCAATGAAACGATAATAAGCGTAAACCATAGTGGTGAATTGTGCATTGAACGAAAAATCGTGATTAATATTTGTTCTATCGTTTTTCACCACAATTAACGAATCAACGGTTGGGTTTAATACTGATGGGGTTAAAGATTTTGTGATTCCTTGAAAATTAATACGGTTGGCATAATTTGCAGACGGCGTGAATTTTAAAACACCTTTAAGCAACTGAAATGTGGTTTGAATAGTACTTGTTTGACTTATTCCATTGAGAAATTGGTCAGGAATTCTGGAAAGATAGTTCTGTTTAAGCAATGAATCGGCAAATTCTGACCTGTTTTGCAATTCTGCGTTATACGTCATACCGATTTTTTCATACCAAGTGGAGGCTGTATTACTTTTACTTTTCAATGCCTTTAAGGGGAAGAATCGTGCAACGTTGAAATTGGCAACTGGACTTGTTAATGCTACCTTTTTGCTAATTGAGTTTTGGCGCATAGAGAGCTTCATTCCAGCAGTATATGGCTTACCAGGAAATGCTCTATTTATATTAATGTCAGAGTTATATGAGTTGTTGAAGTATTCCTGATTTAAAGGATTTAAATTGTTTTTAGACTGGTTATCTGAAATGAAGTTAACCGCCGAATTAAATGTCCATAATGGATTACGTGGAGCTAAGCTTTTATGATTCCAACGTACCGTGGCTTTATTGTTTTTGGTGCGATCTGGAAAATTTGTGATGAACTGCTGAAAACCAATTTCAAAATCTCCTTGATTTTTGTATTTTACAAAATAGTCGGTTTTGTTACTTAAACCCCAACTTCCGCGAGAAAAAAGATTGGCAAAAAATGTAGTTTGAATTTTCTCGTTGATTGGAATATAATAGCCAAAATCTTGTACACCAAATCCCCATTGAGAGGATGGTGCAATTCTCGGGAAAATAATTCCGTGTTTGCGTTTTTGTTGTTGCGGAATAATTGCAAAAGGTAGTCCTAGTGGAGTTGGAATGCCTTTAATGTATAAATTCATTGGGCCAGAAACAATGCGTTTATTTGGGATCATAACCGCACGAGATAGTTGAAAATGGTAATGGGGCTCTAATTGGTCACAGGTTGTAAATTTACCTTGACGAAAATGAATTTCTCCATTGCTTTGTCTTTTGGAAACTGCCATGTCCAGGTAAATTTCATCTTGCTTCACCCGAACTTCTTCAATATAGCCTTTTTTGGTTTCCATATTATAGCGCAGTGAGGCAGCGGTGAATGATTCTGCGTCGCTTTCAAATTTGGGCATCCCTATGCGATTACTATCCTTGTCGTAACCATGAGTGGCATAAACAATTTTATTTTCCATGTCCAATTCCATGTAATTGGCCGAAATCTTTAATCCAGCATTGTTTAAAATCGCATTTCCGAAAAGGTATACTTTTTTGGATTTAGCATCAATATATACTGAATCATCTGCGCTCCAAGTGATAAGATCATCAACAGCGCTTTCCTCAATAATTATTTTGGGTAGCACCTCCTGACCTTGAATTGTAAGCCCAAAAGAGTTTATCAACACTAGGTAGAAGAAAAAATGATATATGGAATGCTTTTTGAGCAAATTGAATCTATATTTTTGTAATGAATTGTTTTGCAAAACTAAAAAATATCGAGCGCATGTCAGCATTTTTCAATTGTTTAGCATTTTTTAAGATCTTCTTTGGTCTTTCAATTGTTATGCTTTCCCCAGTTTTATTAATTGCTCAAACTGAGAAAACCGTAGTGAATACGGTATGTATTGACCCTGGTCATGGTGGAAAGGATCCTGGTTGTCATGGTGCTTCGGCGCATGAAAAAAATGTTTGTTTGGCGATGGGAATTGAGTTAGGAAGGTTAATTAAGCTCAATTATCCAGAAGTCAAGGTCATTTTTACACGAAAAACAGATGTATTTGTAGAATTAAATGACCGCGCTACGATTGCAAATAAAGGTTCTGCTGATTTGTTCATTTGTATTCATGCTAATGCGGCTACAGCTGGTGTCGATGGCGCAGAAACATATGTGTTAGGGTTGCATAAAAGTGAAGCGCAGCTCAAAATCGCAGACCGAGAGAATAGTGCCATATATTTAGAAGCGGATAAAGGAGAGAAATACAAAGACTTTGACATGTCTCCAGATGCGATAATTGCCCGAAACTTGCAACTCAGCGTGTTTTTAGATTATAGTATAGATTTGGCAACTAAAATTCAGAAACAGTTCAAGGTTTTGGGTAGAAATGATAGAGGGGTAAAGCAAGCCGGATTCTTAGTGTTGTATAAAACGACAATGCCTAGTGTTTTGGTTGAAACTGGTTTTCTTACGAACCCTGCAGAAGAAAAATATTTAGCCGATACCGCGAACCAACAAAAAATGGCAAACGCAATGTTTGTAGCTTTTCAACAATATAAAGCTCAACTGGAAGGAAAAGAAATTCCAAAAACGGTAGTAGAAAAGGATGTGGTTGTAGATAAGGTTGAAATAAATTTGGATAATAATCCAAAAGAAATAACAAACGTTGAAAACAAAGGAAAAGTAATATTTAGAGTTCAGGTAGTAACTTCTGAAGCTAAATTAAATCCAAAGTCAAATCGATTTAAAGGAATTCAAGTATTTGAATACAAGCAAGATAACTTGTATAAATACACTGCAGGTGTTTATGTTGAAGATTATGTTTCTGCCAATAATAGCAAAAACGAATTAAGAAAAGAACAGTTTCCAAATGCTTTTGTTGTTGCCTTCTTAGATGGAGAGCGCATTAATTTGGAAAAAGCTATTAAATTAGCGAAAAAATAGAATTTTGAAAATTTCAAAAGAATTAAAAACTGGACTAATTAGCATCGTTGCAATTGGACTTTTAGTAACAGGAGTTAACTTTTTAAAAGGAAAAAGTTTCTTTGGCGGTGACGCCCTTTATCATGCATATTTTGCGAATGCAGGTAACATTGCTCCGGCAAGTGTTGTAACGCTAAATGGGGTGAAAATTGGAACGGTAATGACTGTCGAAATTAATCCTTCCACTAATCCAAACAAGTCTGCTATTATTTCATTCAATGTAACCAACAAGCAGATAAAGTTTCCAAAGGGTTCATATATTGAAATTGGTTCATTGGATCTTCTTAGCAAGGGACTTATTGTGCATTTAGGAGATGCTACAAAGGGCTTTTATAAAAGTGGCGCTTATATGCGAGGCGAAATGAGTAAGGATATTACCGAGCAGGCTAAGGAAATGATTGCTCCAATTCAACAAAAAATTGAAGTATTGATGGGGAAATTGGATAAAACAGTAGGTTCTATTTCTTCATTCTGGGATGAAAAAGGTTCTGGAGCCATCGAAGGTTCTATGAAAGAAATTCAAATTGCAATCAAACGCTTTGGCAATGTTGCAGAGCAAGCTGAAGGATTGTTAATAGACGAACGCTATAAATTAGGTCGAATTATGAGTAACGTTGAAAATATTTCTGATAATTTAAAAGCTAGCAATGCTTCGATTACAAAAATCATTGGAAACGCAACTAAGATTAGTGACGACCTTGTTTCAGCTGATTTTAAAATGATCATGGCTGATGCTGGTAATACGATCAAGAAACTGAATATTGCCCTCACAGATGCATCTGAAGGAAAGGGTACATTAGGTAAGTTGCTTTACGACGATAAGCTGTATAATTCATTGGTTGCTACTAATTCTGAATTGCAAAATTTATTAAATGACCTGCAACTTCATCCGGAACGATATATACATTTCTCTGTGCTTGGAGCCCGAACTAAAGGTGCACCACTTACTAATATCGAGGAAAAGAAATTACGTAAAATGTTAGATTCTATTCCTAATTAATTCAACAATTTTCATTGATATAAAATGATTTCATCTATATTATTTTCAATCGTATTTTTGTCCGCATCAGTTTTCTTTGCTTGGCATGTACGAAATATCCGAAAGGCCATTTTATTAGGGCGTGCAATTGATCGAACAGACCGGAAGGCAGACCGTTGGAAAACAATGATTCTTGTCGCGTTAGGGCAAAAGAAAATGTTTACACGTCCAATTCCTGCGTTGTTACACCTTTGTTTATATGTAGCTTTTGTCATCACGCAAATTGAATTAATTGAAATAGTAGTAGACGGAGTCTCAGGGAGTCATCGTGTTTTTAGACCAATGTTAGGCGGTTTCTACACTTTTATTATAAGCTTTATAGAAGTGCTATCGGTACTGGCATTTGTTGCAACTCTTGCTTTTTTAGCAAGACGAAATATGTTGAAACTACCTAGATTCAATATGAGAGAAATTATGGGGTGGCCTGCAAAAGATGCCAACATTATTTTGATTGCTGAATTGACACTGATTTGTTTTATTTTCATGATGAACGGAGCGGATGAAGTGCTGTTCAATCAAGGAGCATCTCATGCGATAGCTGTAGCCAATGAAACGAGTTTTAGTTTTTCAGTGAGTCAGTTTATTGGGCCCATGTTTTTTGGTAATATGTCAATAGATACACTTCATATTATTGAACGAATAGGATGGTGGGGTCATATTTCAATGGTCTTAGGCTTTCTATGTTATTTGCCTTATTCAAAACATTTACACATTCTTTTGGCT
The DNA here is from genome assembly GCA_043720875.1 of Crocinitomicaceae bacterium. Classification (GTDB taxonomy): domain Bacteria; phylum Bacteroidota; class Bacteroidia; order Flavobacteriales_D; family Crocinitomicaceae; genus JAYSRU01. The sequence goes on along the minus strand of JAYSRU010000140.1, from coordinate 30,181 downwards.
TTTCCAAATACATGGTACAGTAATCTTAATCCTAAAGGTCAATTTAACAACGTTGAGGCAGTAACCAACGAAGTAAAGTTAATGCTTGATCCTGATGCAGATCCATATGCCGCTCCAGCAGCAGATACAGGAATTCCACAAAGATTTGGCGCTAAAGATGTTACAGATCTCACTTGGAAAAATTTATTAGATGCCTATTCATGTACGGAATGTGGAAGATGTTCTTCGTCTTGTCCAGCAAGCCAAACGGGTAAACTACTTTCACCACGTAAAATCATGATGGATACGCGGGATCGTTTGGTGGAAATAAGCACAGCAAAGCGCAAACACGGAAATGATTACGAAGATGGTAAATCGTTGCTTGGCGATTATATTTTAGAAGAAGAAATATGGGCATGTACATCCTGTAACGCCTGCGTACAAGAATGTCCTGTGAATATTGATCCTTTAAGTATAATTGTTGATTTGAGAAGATATCTGGTAATGGAGGAAAGTAAAATGCCAACAGAACTAGCAGGAATGCTTACAAATATTGAAAACAACGGAGCGCCATGGCAATTTGCACAAGCAGATCGACTAAATTGGAAAGATGAATAATTTTTAGCTTCACTATTTAGAAAAGTATTACTAATGGGGGAAAAAGGCAACAGGATGACTTTAATTGAAAAAATTGAAAACGGACATTTGATAAGTCCAGTTTTACCAGAAAATGTAAAAAACTATTTAATTGACATTGATGGAACGATTTGCGATGACATTCCAAACGAGGAACCAGAACGAATGGCAACGGCAGAATTGTATCCTGAAGCATTAGTAACCTTGAATAAATGGTACGATGAAGGTCATATCATTACTTTTTTTACCTCTCGCACAGAGGATCACCGCTTGGTTACTGAGAAGTGGCTTGCTGTTAATGGGTTTAAATACCAAGGACTATTGATGGGGAAACCTCGTGGAGGTAACTACCATTGGATTGATAATCACATGGTGAGAGCGACACGATACGAAGGAAGATTTACTGATTTGATTCAGAAAGAAATAACAATTGAAGTTTTTGAAAAATAGGAATTATGAGTGAAGCATTAAAGGTACCAACAATGGCAGAAATGATGGCGCAAGGAATTGTACCGGATATATTATTTTGGGTTGGATGCGCCGGTAGTTTTGATGACCGAGCAAAGAAAATTACAAAAGCAATTGCGAAAATATTGAATCATTGCAATGTTTCATTCGCCGTCTTAGGCCAAGAGGAAAGTTGCACGGGAGATCCTGCTAAGCGTGCTGGAAATGAGTTTTCGTTTCAAATGCAAGCCATGATGAATATTCAAGTGTTGAATGGCTATGATGTCAAAAAAATAGTGACAGGTTGTCCACATTGTTTCAATACCTTGAAAAACGAATATCCAGAATTAGGCGGAAATTATGAAGTAATACACCATACTCAATTAATACAAGATTTGATTAATACTGGAAAATTAGCATTGCCAGAAGGCGGTACTTTTAAAGGTAAGAAAATCACATTCCATGATCCGTGTTATTTAGGTAGAGCGAATGATGTGTACGAAGCTCCACGTGTTTTAATTGAAAAATTGGATGCTGAATTAGTGGAGATGAAGCGTTGCAAGACAAATGGATTATGTTGTGGTGCTGGTGGTGCTCAAATGTTTAAAGAAGCTGAAAAAGGCAATAAGGAAATAAATATTGAACGAACTGAAGATGCTTTGGCAACTGATTCGGTTATTATTGCTACAGGTTGTCCGTTTTGTAATACCATGATGACAGATGGAGTAAAAAACTTCAATAAAGAAGAAAGTGTTAAAGTTTTAGATATTGCTGAATTGATTGCAACTGCAGCAGAATTATAGATTGAATTAGTATGAATGACATCGCAATAGGTTTTCCTGATAATTCGAAAGTGACTGTTTATGCAGCATCACGTGAACTAGATGCAACAGAAATTCATTGGTTACTTGAACAATGTAAGGTTTTTACTGCCGAATGGAATACACATGGTACAGCATTGCATGCGAAAATCGAATTAATGCACAACCGATTTCTATGTGTTATTGTAGATGAAACGAGTGTCTCGGCGAGTGGTTGTAGTATAGATAGTATTGTTCGCTTTATCAAAAGTTTAGGAAAAGAATTAAATATTGACTTCTTTAATCGCTTGAAAATTTGGGTAGAAAAAGGTGGGGAGATTCAGCAAATTCATTTCAATGATTTGGCATCACAATCTGGCGAAACAAAATGTTTTGATACCTTAGTCAACAAGCTAATTGACCTCAGAACAAACTGGCCAATTGCACTTAATGATAGCCAATATTATAACTAAAGATTTCCTTGGTTTGTTTTTTTTGCCTATTTTCTAGGGAAAATTTCAATCAATGCCCCATTGCTGGGCGTCCAAAGTGCTATATTTCTTGGCATATCAAAACGATTTTCTTCTGATGTACTTCCAACCGAATCTGCATTCATGTACTCAATTGTTCGAACTTCTATTTTATTCTTATCAATAAAGATCCAATTAACTTGGTTTATGGCAGCACAATCTCGCGTCCAAATTTTGGCATCGTCGGCTTGTCGTAGCGGGGCTCCCCAACAACCCTCACCCACATATACAATTCCTGTAGAATCATTTCTTTTGAATCCTTCTGCACTTCCTTCACCTTGATCTGAGACTATTGGCCAAGTAGTTTTACACGTATGTGAGTCATTTTCTAAACATAAACGGACGTTCTTATATTTTTCAAAATGCGGCACAAAATTTTTGTATTGTGTTTCCATTTCTTTCTTAGCAGCAACGTGGGCGCGTATTGGACGATGGTACTGTGGTAACTGCCAAAAGTAATCTTTGTGTTCTTTTAAGCTACGTTTTAAAAATATTTCTTGTCCACCAATCTTGAGTATTTCTGAATTTAACGAAATCAAGTTAAGAAGTGTTCCACCAAACACAACATCATAGTATACGTTTTTATTTGGCACATCAAACAAATCTACCATAACGTCATTATCCCGTTCGTGATTTCCGCGAGTTACCACCAACGGAGTTATTCGACCATCTGTAGTGTTGGCATTATCCCAATCTTCAAACCAATCTCTCCATTGTTTTTCAATGTCTATTCCGGTGAAATCGCCATTAAAAAGAACGGCGTGCGCATAAACTTTTGCAACAATTTTAAAACCATTTACTCTTACTGCTCGTTGATCTCTAGAGTCACCACCAGCAATAAACGAAAGTCTTGTATCTGGAGAATCAGAAACGGTTGAAAAATAATAACGTTTGGTATCTCCTTCACTATCTTTTACAATAAAATAGTAACGCGTATCAGGAGTTAAATCATTTAGGCGAACAAAATAAGTGTGCATTCCTCGGTTCTTTTTGTCAGCATCAGGTTTAAGTTCTTTTTTAGTAGCAAAAGTGGAATCTGTACTTATCCAAACTTTAGGACAAGTGCCACTTAATAATTCCCATCCAATAACTGCAGCTTTTGAGGCGTCAGAATTAAACATGACGCGCACGTATTGAGATTTTGCACCAATACTTGGAATAACAATCATGCAAAGACATAGAAGTAGGAATTTTTTCATAAAGTAAAATTAATATAAAGAATCGGATAATAAAGATCCTTCAAAATAGAAGTATTGAAAAAGAGTTATTTTTTCATAAAAAGAATTTAAAGATTTCTTACTGATGCGGTATTCATTCAATTGTTTTTTCTTGTTCTTTGAGAAAATTAGAACTTTATCTGTTACATTTGTTTGTCCTTCTTACTGAGATAGTTTGAGTGACTAACTAATTTTGATAACACGAGATAGCTTGACGAACATTCTACATTATAGGTTTACGATCCTTTTCCTTTTGATGTCAAATTTGGTTTTCGGGCAATCTGACGATTATCAGGTAACAGAAAAATTATATTCATTTTCTGATGGATTTCCTGATACAGAGGTGTTTTGTGGCGTGCAAGATAAGCATGGGTTTCTATGGTTTGGCACACGGAATGGTGTTTGGAGATACGACGGGAGAGAATTCAAGTTGTTTACAAAAAAGAAAAATGGGCTTCGTGGCTTAAAAGTTATCGACATTGTTACCGATGGTGAAGATGGTGTTGTATTAATTTACGGTATTTTAGGGTCTTCTTTCTTTCCAGACAGCATAAAAGATGTAATTGATATTAATACACTCAAAGTATTGCCGATTAACAATTATTATCCAAAATTACCTGTTCGTGAGGGCAAAATCACATCCATTTTAAAGGAAGTAAACGGAAGTTTGTATATCGGTAGTGATTTTCTAAACAAGCGTTGGAGGTATACTTCGAATAGAAATTTTACGGAAAAATCGTATCATAATTTAAAATACAAGGTTTTCAATTTTGGTAAGATTGATCCACTTGTGAAAAGTAGAAATGTACGTAATCTCTCCAGTAGTCATGTCATCTTATATGAAGATAGTACGATGGTGACTTCTTTCATTGGTAACTTAACTAATTCAATAAAAGGGAGGTTTTTTCATCACATTTTGGAGGACGGTAAAGCGGAAGAACGTTATTTTGTTAGTACAGCCGGTAAATTGAGGAAATTGGATCCGAAATCGCTGGAGTTTAAAATTGGAGACATTGACGCCTTACACCATACCGTTTCGAGAAACGACCCATCTTTTATCATTTATAACCTTGAGGGAATAAATTACTTTATTCTGAATTTCAATAAAAAAATAAGATTATTTGAATCTCTTGCACTCAAAAATGTGCGTGTGAACGCATACTTTATGGATGCGTTTGGATCGTATTGGCTGTGCACAACAAAAGGACTAATAAAATTGAGGCTTACTAAAAACAAGTTTGAACAACAAATTGGAGCTAAATTTAACCCGACATCTACAGAATTTGCCGTAAGAGGAATCTACGTAGATGCTAAATTTACATGCTTCAATTTTTATGATTTTATCTATGTTAATATGGATAAGAAAGCATTTTTTTTTAAAGGAAATGAAAATTACGCACTAGAGAAGATTGGTTCAGACCTTTGGATCGGAGGATATGGTTTGAATTTATTCAATCCTAAAACAGGTAAGATAGAACTAAAGGCGCGTTCAATAAGTAGAGAAATTTGGTCTATTTTTGAACTCAATAAGGATCAACTGTTACTTGGTTGTTCGGACGGAATTGATATTTACACCAAATCTATCGGATCAATTGTCCCTGCAAACTATGGCAATTTTGTGAGACCAAATTTCATTTATCGATTTATTCAAGAGCGTAAAGATAGAATTTGGGCTATTGCTGATAACGGAATTTACGTGTTAAACAATAAAGGTGAGGTAATTGATTGTTATGCTGAAAATGTAAAGAACAAGAAGAAAAGACTGCCATGCGCATCGATTCATGACGGGTGCATAGATAAATCAGGTGTTTTTTGGCTCGCTTCAGGTGATGCAGGTTTAATTCGCTGGGATAGAACGAACAACACGTTTAAAGAATTTGGTTTAGCCGAGGGCTTACTTTCACTTACCGTAAATACCATACTAGAAGACGACTATAACAATCTTTGGTTGGGAACAGATTATGGGCTTGTAAAATTTAATAAAGCCACCAATTATGTAAAATCGTACACCATAGATAATGGTATTGTTGGTAACGAATTCAATCGGGGCTCCAGTTTTAAAGCGAAAAATGGGACACTTTATTTTGGAGGCGTTTTAGGGGTGACAAGTTTCAACCCAAAAGTCTTTGAAGATGATAAATTTGATAATAATTGTGCCTTAAGTATTGTGAGTTGTTGGGTTTCGGATCGCAATACAAATCAATTGAAAGACAATACTGGGAGGCTGTTAAAAACACATCAACTAACATTGTATGAAAAGAATGACAATTTCACACTAACCTATTCATTACTTGATTTTGAAACCAGAAAACATTTGTATGCTTACAAAATTATTGGCCTGGATAAGAGTTGGAACTACCTTGATGAAAGTAGTTTTAGGATTGGTAGGTTGCCTTACGGGGAATATATCCTTAAAATAAAGGGGCAAAATGCAACGGGTAAATGGAATAAGCAGGAAATTAGTATTCGTCTGGTTGTCGTGCGACCTTTTTACAAAACGTGGTGGTTTATTTGTATTTCATTATCAGGACTCATCGTTTTAATCATTCTTGGACTGAGACGAAGATTGAAAGCACTCGAGAAAGCTAATTCGAAATTGGAAAAAATTGTTGTTCAACGAACTCAACAAATCAACACCTCACTAAATGAAAAAGTAGCGTTAATTCAAGAAATTCATCACCGCGTAAAGAATAACTTGCAATTTATTACCGCAATGCTCGAAATGCAGGTTGACGCGAATAAAAGTGAAAAAGAAAAGAATGTGCTATTGGCCACTTCTAGAAGAATAAATGCAATCACGTTGGTGCACGAAATGTTGTATAATAGGGATGACCTAGAAAAAGTTTCATTGGAAGAATATTTAAAGGAACTCATTTCAAAAATGAATGAATTTGTAAACGAATCTCATCTTCAAATTAAGTTTAATATCTCTATAGAACCTGTTTATTTTAATATTAATAACTGCGTCGCTATAGGGATGATTACTTCCGAAATAATGAGCAATTCTATTAAATATGCTTTCGACGGTGTTGTGCAACCAGAAATATCGATTCGATTAAAAAGAGATATAAAGCGTGATTTAATTTCTTACACAATTCAAGATAATGGTGTTTTTAATTCCGATTCAACTTTTCAGAAAGGATTCGGTTTGAGGCTTGTTGACATTTTTTCCAGGCAGCTAAAAGGCACCTTTACCATTAAGCAAGATTCTGGTTTTTTGGTGGAGTTCGAATTTAAACTAACACAAGATTAATGGAAAATTTCAAAATTTTAGTCGTTGATGATGAGGTTTTAATTGCCGAATATTTAAAAGACGTATTGTATTCACTCGATTTCACTTCTGTACAATTAGCCCATGATTGTGAAGAGGCTTTCTTAATGATAAAACGCAATAAGCCTGATTTAATTTTGTTGGACATACGAATGAATAGAGAATTGGAAGGTATCGAAATTGCTAAAATATTGAATGAGGACTATCAGCTACCATTCATTTTTATTACGGCCCACTCGGATAAAGAAATAATTTCTAAAGCTTTGGAAATGTCTCCTTTGGGGTATTTGATTAAGCCATTCAAAAAAATGGAGGTATTTGCTGCATTAAACATCGCAATGACAGCCATTAAGAAAAAAGAAGTTGATTACATTATATTTAAGGACGGACATGAAACGGTAAAACTGTTGATTCCAGATATTTTATACGTACTCAGTGAAGGCAATTACATAAATATAATATCAACTACCAAAAAATATGTTATTCGATATACACTAAAATGGTTCAAAGAAAACACCCTTAATAAAGGATTTGAACAAGTTCATAAATCGTACATTATCAACACAACGAAAGTTGACAGGGTAACCAGTAAGAGTGTTACTATTGGTGATGTAGAAATACCAACTTCAAGAAATAAAAATATAGAATTATAGTGTATTACTTGACGGAAACATTTTATATTTCGTACATTTGAACCTATGTCAAATTTAGAAAATCCGCTTATTTTTGTTACCAATGATGATGGAATTAGTGCCAGAGGAATTGCCTCGTTAATTGAAGTTGCTAAAGGATTTGGAGAGGTTGTAGTCATTGCGCCAGATAAACCGCAATCGGCAATGGGCCACGCAATTACGATACATCACCCTTTGCGTTTGCATAAAAATTCACTTTTTACGGGTGTTGATTCTTATGAATGTTCGGGAACACCAGTAGATTGTGTCAAATTGGGCGTGTATGAAGTGTTGCATAAAAAACCAACGCTGTTGCTATCCGGTATAAATCACGGAGCAAATACAGCATGTAATGTTTTGTATTCTGGAACGATGAGTGCAGCTATTGAAGGAGCGATGGAAGGTGTACCGTCAATTGGTTTTTCATTATGTGACTTTGATTACGACGCAGATTTTTCTGAGGCTCAATTTGTTGCTGAGAAAATTATTGCACAAGTATTAGAAACTAGCATGGGGAAAGGAATAGCGTACAATGTAAATATTCCAAAAAGCAAAGCTGGTCGAAAGATTGAAGGTATAAAGGTGTGTCGCCAAGCGAATGCATTTTGGGCTGAAAAGTTTGAAAAACGAATAGATCAATTTAATAAACCCTATTATTGGTTAGGAGGAGAGTTACAAAATGAAGACTTCGGTGAAGACACAGATTTGTTTGCTATAGATCATCACTTCGCTTCCATTGTACCAACCCAGTTTGATTTAACCGCATACCATGAATTGTCCAAGATTAAACACATCGATTTATAATTATGAAAATAACTAGAAAACATTATTTTGGTTTTGTTATTGGCGTATTGCTTCCAATTATTTGTATTCCAATCATTTTAGGTTTGTGGACAGTGCTAGCCAATTTTTATTGGTCGCAGGTGTGGTCTCAATTCTCGATGGGTGGAGATTCCCAAGCGAAATTCATGTCGCTCTCACTTTTTTCAAACCTATTGGTGTTTTACGCCTTCATTAATCGGGATAACTACGAAATTGGCAGGGGAATAATTTTTGGAACGATGGCGTACGCACCTTATTTTATCTACGTTTATTACTTTTAATACATTGAAAAAGTTATATATAATTGCAGGGGAAGCTTCTGGTGATTTGCACGGAGCGAATGTATTGAAAGAGTTAAAGAAGTTAGACGACTCAATACAAGTGAGAGGATGGGGGGGAGATCTAATGAAAAATGAAGGAGCCGATGTTGTGAAACATATTCAGGATCTAGCATTTATGGGTTTTATTGAAGTTGTTCAAAATTTAGGTACAATTTTAAAAAACATAAAGTTTTGCAAAAAAGATATAGAAGCATTTGCACCAGATGCCATTTTACTCATAGATTATCCAGGGTTTAATTTACGGATTGCGAAATGGGCTAAATCTAAAGGAATAAAAGTGTTTTATTATATCTCTCCAACCATTTGGGCTTGGAAAGAGTCGCGCGTGCACACGATCAAAAAAGTAGTGGATCATATGTTTACAATTTTGCCATTCGAAGCAGCGTTTTATAAAAAGTACGATTACGAAGTAGAGTATGTGGGGCATCCTTTACTCGATGAAGTAAATCGTTTTAGCGCTTCTGTAGAAGAAAAAAAGATTCGTTCAGATAAAAAAATAATTGCTTTGCTCCCTGGTTCAAGAAAACAAGAAGTGCGGGTGAAATTGCCGCTCATGTTAGAGGCTTGCAAAGATTTTACAGATTATCAAATCATTGTTGGAGGAGCGCCGAACCTTACGCCTGAATTTTATAAAGAAGTGATTAATGGTAAGCCAGCGAACATCGTTTATGGAAAAACATACGCTTTGCTTAATTCGGCGAACCTTGCTTTGGTAACTTCAGGTACAGCTACTTTGGAAACTGCGCTTTTTAAAGTCCCTCAAGTTGTATGCTACAAGGCAAATGCAATTTCTTATCAAATAATAAAAAGATTGATCAAGATAAGGTTCATTTCTCTGGTAAATCTGATTTTGGATAGGGAAGTGGTAAAAGAGTTGATTCAAGCTGAATGCACGGCTGAATTAATGCGCGAAGCCTTAGTTAAATTGGTTGATGGAACGCAAGAGCGTAAAGAAATGATTGCGTCCTACGTACAGTTACATGAAATGCTAGGAGGCGTTGGAGCGAGTAAAAAAGTGGCACAAACGTTATTGCGTTAATCGTGTTGAAAAGTATTTAGAACGTACCATTTTTAAAATAACCTGTTTTATAATTTTGCACCGTGAAATTATTGATTCTACTTCTATTCTTCTGCTGTAATAATGCCTTTGGACAAGTGCAAACAGTGGGCGTTTTTAGAAACCTTACAGTGAAAAGAATACTAATTTCTTATGGGAATGGAACCTATAATGTAACCGCAGATTCAACGCAGCTTTCTGCCATATTGCCGGATGAGTTCTACGATATTCGTTTTTTGTCGCCAACAACGTTTGAAGTCTATAAAGGTGTTGATCTGATTGATACTTTTGCTTCGATAAAATTCACCGCAACTTCTGAAGAACAGTATTTAGCATTTACACCTAAAGAACCTATCGCGAAAGAACGGAGGTATGAAGATGATTTTGTTGTTTTTCCTAATGAAATAGGTTTAACAATCTTAAATAACGTTACCATGAATAACTATTTGGGTGGAGTTGTTGAATCTGAAGGAGGAAATAGTGCAGAGCTAGAATACATGAAAATTCAGGCAACTATTTCACGAACGTATGCATTAAAGAATTTGAATCGTCATAAAAATCAAGGGTTTTCTTTATGCGACCAAACACATTGCCAAGCTTATTTTAGTATGTTGCGGTACCGCCCAAAAATAGATCTAGCCGTTCGCATGACGGAAGGTGAAATTATCGTTGATGGAAATGATTATCCGGTTGATGCGTTCTTTCACGCAAATTGCGGGGGACAAACGAGCGAAACAGATCAAATTTGGAATGAAAAAATAGAATATTTCCCAACCTTTAAAGACACTTTTTGTATCTATACCAAACAAGCAACTTGGGAGAAACGTATTGAAAAAGAAAAATGGCGGCTATTTATGGTTTCTAAATACCAATATCCAGAAAATGATAGCATTCTTGGTCCTCTAATGTATGCTTTCAACCAAGATCAACGTATGACATTCTTTCAATCACCTGCTCTAGGAATACCGTTACGAGATATAAGAGATGAATATAGATTGAAATCCACCTTTTTCAATTGTTACCTGGATGGCGATTTTGTGGTGTTAAGAGGGAGAGGTTTTGGGCATGGAGTAGGGCTGTGCCAAGAAGGTGCAATGCGTATGGCACGCTGCGGTTTTCATTATACTCAAATAGCGCAGTATTATTACCCAACAACAAAATTGATAAATCGGGATCAATACATATTTTTTCGCCAAAAAGTTACAGGATTCTGTGCATTTTAGAAAGATTACTCTTTTATGATTCTGTAATGACTATTACCCGTTGTCTGATATAAATTGATGATGTAAGCACCGCTTAACCAATCGCTGCAATAAATTTCAACTACGGCATCGCTTGTAGTAGCTGTGTAAACTGTTTTCCCAGAATAATCTACAACTATAATTGTTTTGGAGGTTTGATCTTCTGTTACAATTTTAAAATGGGTTGTACTCGGGTTAGGATGTACGATAACTTTTTGTTCAAAAAAAATTTCTTCATTTTCCTTTTGTGCAAAGTTTGTTGAAATAGAAGAAAGTGAGAGTAAAAGAAGTGCGAACGTTTTCATGATTCATTTTTTGAATAGAATGAAAAAGCTTGAAATGGTTACATTTTAATCGTTTAATTTTTTGAATAAAAAAAACCAAGTTCATTTATGTGCTTGGTTTAAAAAAGTTTAATAGTTATTATTTAAGAGCAGCCACTGTCGATTTCTTGAACATTTTTCTAAAGTCTATGTTGTACGTAATGGCTACTTGCAAGGTGTGATTATCCTCTTTGTGTACGCCATCAGATTTTTGAACAAATTGATTCATATAACCTAATTGTAAATTGCACAGAGCATTGAATCGGTAGCCCAAAGCAATGGATGCTCTGTTTTGGTCGAATATGTTGCTTTTCACTCCCTTTCCAAAATTAATAAATACTTCATCAGCAAGTTGAATGAAAACAGTATTGTCAACCATTTCTTTGTGATTCAAAGGGATTTGAACCATGAATCGGTAACGTGCGCGTTGGCGAAATTTAAAAGGCTCCGAAGTTCCAGGAGATAAGGTCTCATTGTCACGAACATAGATTCCAGTTGCATCTTTTTTCTTGTATTCTATCCAACGTTGCTCTAGTCTAAATCTATTTTGAGTATAAAACCTGTCTATTTGTTGTTTCGTAATAAATTGTTGCCAAATACGATGCTCATTAAATTCATATTGATTGAATTTTAGTGTAGATTCTTCCGCAAATTTTCCGTAATCCATAGTTTGAACGAAGGCATATCCAAAAGTAGTTGACGCAGTTTTGCTAAAGTTATAATCAAGGCCAACGCGCAATAAGGACTGCATCCATTTATTGAATAATTCATTCCGTCTCCATTGGTATTCTGTGTGCACATTTAATTTATTTGAAACCAAGTGATTACCGTTATAGACAACCCATGCATTTGTTTGCTCAACACCCGTATAAGCGATAATTGGGGTCTGGGCTTGTAGGTACATCATGCAGTGTAACGAGTAAATAATTCCAACTATTTTTTTCATTTTTTCAATGTTTGGGTGCAAATGTATTGAGAAATTTGGTAAGAATAACTCTTCTCTTATAATTAGCAATACGTTAACAATTGGTGAGAAAAGCAATGGCAGTAGGTGCTCGAAAAACGGAATTAATGCGTGCTTTATGTTGGCTTTAAAAGTTATAATATTATCGCGCTAAATTAAATGCATGTTAAGAAAATATTATACTCATTGAAATCAATGTAATTACTTAGATTTGCATAAAATAAAAATAAAATTATGGCTTCAGGTATTTTAAAATTTTTCTTACCAAAAGATAAAGTGTTTTACAACCTATTTGAACAAGCTTCTCAAAATTTGGAGGCAATAGCGAGTGAATTGGTAGCGTGTGTAAACGAAACAGATTTTGATAAACGTGCCGTAATAATTACTAGAATGGAAGATTTGGAACACCAAAACGACCAACTGACGCATGAAATATTTGTAGAATTAGGTCGTAATTTTATAACACCGTTTGACAGAGAAGATATTCACAGTTTAGCATCAGCATTAGATGATGTGGCAGACTATATTTATAAAGCAGCTAAAATGATTAATTTTTACAAAATTAATCCGCAAGAACAAGGTATTCAAAAATTCGCTAGCGCTATAAAAGAAGCTGTTTTAGCCGTGAATTCAGCGGTGAAGGAACTGCGAAATTTAAAAAATACTGCCAAAATTATTGAATGTGTGATCAAAATTAACTCTGTTGAAAATCAGGCAGATGATATTTTTGATTTGAGTATTGAAAAATTATTCGACACAGAAAATGACGTCAAAGAATTGATCAAAAAACGCGAAATCTATCAATTGATGGAAACCGTTACAGATAAGTGTGAAGATGTTGGAAATGTGGTTGAATCTATCGTTGTAAAATACGCATAGTTTTTAGTTAATAGCATTCATTTTTAATTTAATCACTATGTTAACATTGTTAATTGTAATACTATCCATGGCCATTATCTTCGATTTGGTGAATGGATTCCACGATGCAGCAAATTCAATTGCAACAGTCGTATCTACTAAAGTATTAACACCTCTTCAAGCAGTAATTTGGGCCGCTGCGTTTAACATTGCTGCCTATTGGGTTTTTGATATGAGTGTTGGGAATACCGTAGCAAAAACGGTAAACAATTCGGCCATTGATTTATGGGTAATCCTTGCAGGTTTAATTGCCGCAACTTTCTGGAACCTACTTACTTGGTGGTTAGGTCTTCCATCTTCCTCTTCTCATACGCTAATCGGTGGTTTTGCTGGCGCGGCTGTTGCGCATGCTGGATTCGATGTGGTTAACATGAAAGAAGTTTTGCCTGTTATTGCGTTTATCTTTTTAGCGCCATTTATAGGTGGTATAATAGCCTTTGTTATTGCGCTCATCACCATAAGTAGGAATATTTATTGGAAAACCTTGATGTTAGGGCTTATGTTTCTTGGGGTTATGCTCCTGATGGATTACCTTATCGACTATAAGGATGTTAAACCGGTAATGAAATATATTGTTTTAACCATGCTTGGAATTACGGGATTAACTTATGTTGGTTATTATGTGTTCTACAACAAAAGACATACTTCATCGCGCGAAAGCAACATGTACAAGAAATTACAGTTGCTGTCTTCAGCAGCCTTTTCTCTAGGGCATGGTGGAGCAGATTCTCAAAAAGTAATGGGGATTATGTGCGCAGCATGTATCGTTTTTGCTAATGCTGATCGTAAAGGTCAAGTGGAAGGAGGTGTACCAGATTACTTGAAGGTTTCTGAAGAATTAAGAATTGTTTATGAAAACGAAGAAGGTAAAGTTAAAAAATTTAAACCAAAAGTTGGAGTTATTGACTCTGTAGCTTTCTATGCCGATGGCGATGAAATCATCGATATGAAGACACAAGAAGTCATGTTTACAGAGGAAGTTCCAAATAAGGAATATGCTAATCAGGCAATATTGGCGGATTTTGGAAAAGTGGATGAAGCGTTGGAGAAATTCACGGTATATACAAATGGCGATTCAACGTTTCATGATGCAACCAATCAATTGGTTTTTGTAAAAACTAAGGTTGATGGTAAAAAGCATCAGGTTTTAAATGCTGATTATGTGTACGCGGGTACATTCAAAAATTTCGTAACCAAAGACGGAACATTATTAGAAAACGATAAAATGTCTTCAACTAAACTTGAGACAAAAGTGAATTCTGAAACGATGCCAGGTTGGATCGCTTTTTCTTGTTACTTAGCAATTGGTTTAGGCACCTTGATGGGGGGGTCTAAAATCATCAAAACAATGGGAACTAAGATTACTAAAGTTACACCGCTAGAAGGAGTATGTGCAGAAACTGCAGGTGCTTTAACCTTGTTCACGGTTTCTAACTTAGGTATTCCAGTTTCTACAACGCATACGATCACTGGATCAATCATTGGAGTGGGGGCAACAAAACGATTAAGCGCTGTGCGTTGGGGAGTTACCATCAACTTATTGTGGGCATGGATCTTAACAATTCCTGTAAGTGGTTTAATTGCCGCAGGAGTTTATTACCTGATTACTTTGTTTAAATAAGATAATCCATATTTTTTAGAAAAGGGGAGCAAGTAGCTTCCCTTTTTTTGTGGTAAGTAATTAATAATTATATTTACTCTCAATAAATTGAATTATTGCGATGGCAAAAGATAATAAACCTAAAACTACTGAAGTAAAGAAGTCGGATAAGTCAAAAATAAGATCAGCTGACAGTTTATAAAGAAAAACATTTAGCAAGAATGTGGGGGATGGGTCAGGTACTGGTCCTGGAAAGACGAAGGATAAAAGTAAAAAATGAGCAAGTCGTTAAAGGATTATCAGAATGAGTATTTCGAAGCTTCGGTAAAAGCAAGCGAAATAAACAGAACATTAGCACTTGCTGGAGTTGCTATTGTTTGGACTTTATCAATTGGGGATTCGAGCAAAGCTATTGCATTTCCGAAAATTCTAAGTTGTGCCTTGTTTTCTATTGTATTGTCTTTGATTTTTGATTTGACTCAATATATATTTAGAACTATTTCAATTGCAATATTCTATTCGCGAAAAGAAGGAGAAATAGATAAATTGACAATAGAAGAGCAATCAAGTGCAAAATCGGATGTGACTGGATATCCATTTTTGTTGAGATGGATAGGTTGGATTCTTTTCGGTGCAAAAATTTTGTTTATGGTAATTGGATATGTTTATATTCTAAAACATTTGAATTTTTTGAAATGATAAGAGTTGAAATACAGTGAACGTCTAATTCATAAAAACATACATCAACATATTCGCACCCATCTGCAAAGCTTGCTTGTGTTTTTCTGCCGAATCGTTATGTACTTCTTTGTCTTCCCAACCGTCACCTAAATCGGTTTCAAACGTATACATGCAAACCAATCTACCTTCTATAATAATACCGAATGCTTGTGGGCGTTTACCGTCGTGCTCATGAATTTTAGGTAATCTGGTGAACTTATATTTTTGATTAAAAATCGGATGGTTGAACGGTAATTCTACTAATGGATTGTTAGGGAAGATTTTCTTCATTTCTCTCCGTATAAATTCATCCATTCCGAAATTATCATCAATATGTAAAAAGCCACCAGCCTTCATGTAGTTTCTGAGATTCTCACATTCTTGAGTATTAAAAACCACGTTGCCATGACCCGTCATGTGAATAAATGGAAATTGCTGTAAGTCGGTTGAGCCTGCTTGCACATAAGGAACATCTTTAGAAATCGTTGTGCCTAAATCTGTATTGCAAAAACTCACCAAATTTGGAACGGATGTAGGATTGGCGTAATAATCACCACCACCATTATATTGCAAAACGGCAACACGGTATGAGCCCTGTCCAAAAACATTTTGCATTAAGAGCAAGAAAAGTACGGTTACGATTATTTTCATGGTTCGAATTTTAGTTTGGCTAACATACAAGCATATAATCCTGCGGTTTCTGTACGTAAACGATTCTTACCCAAAGTTAGGGTAAAATATCCTGATTTTTGTGCAGCAGCAACTTCTTCTAACGAAAAATCTCCTTCTGGTCCAATTAGGATTGGGAAATTATGCGCAAGAATTATGTTGCCTAAATCGTGTTTCTCGCCTTCATAACAGTGTGCAATCGCTCCTTTTGGAAACTGAGTTATGAATTCTTTAAATTTTATGGGTGCATCTAATTGTGGAATAAATTTCCGTTTACTTTGTTTCATTGCGCTAACGAGTATTTTTTCCAATCGCTCAATGTTTAATTTAGAGCGTTCAGAATTCTGACACAGTATAGGAGTAATGCGCGTGATCCCTAATTCAGTTGTCTTTTCAATGAACCATTCCAGCCTATCCATGTTTTTAGTAGGGGCAATGGCAACATGAATCTCAAAATTCGGAGCAATTTCATTGGTGGAACTAAGAATTGTCAAAGCTGCTTGTTTCCCTTTGATGGATGCGATTTCAGCAATAAATTCATCTCCGAAACCGTTAAGCAGTGCAACTTTATCACCATCTACCAAACGCAACACTTTACAGGCATGTTTTGTTTCTTCTTCACTCAACAAGCAGGTTGGTTGACTGGTGGTTAACGATGGAATGTAAAAGGTATGCATGAAATCTCTTGGGTTAATGTAAAAGTTTGTAAATCAATTCTTTCAAAAGTTCAGAGTCTGCAGTTCCTGCATCTCCAACTCCTTTGCTTTTTAAATCGTATTCATGTAAAACGCTGATGTTGACTGCAATTTTTTTCGGATTAAATATACGCGTTGCAGCAATATATTCTTTAGCAACAAATGGGTGAAGTCGTAAGGCTTGCGCAACGGTTTCAGGACTTTTATTGGCAAGAAAGTGAATTTTCATCAGGTTTTGAAACATATTAAAAGCTTGCCCAATCACTTGAATTATTGAAAATGCTTTCGGATTGTGTTCCAAATGATTGATAATAAGCTGTGCTTTTTCTGATTGCGCATTACGTATGGCATTCATCAATTCAAAAACATTGTAATCTTTGGAAATACCAATATTCTCTTCGATATGAATTTCTGAAATATTTGTACCTTTTGCGATAGATAACTGAAGCTTGTCCAATTCATTCACAATTAATGAGAGATTTGAGCCTAGGTTATCAGAAATCATCATGGCTGCTTTTTCAGAAATGGTGTATCCAATAGATTTAATGTATGCAGTAATCCAAGAAACAATTTGATAATCCTTTACTTTCTCACTTAAAAACACAACGCCTTGTTTTTTCGCTTGAACAAATGCTTTTTTACGAGCATCTATTTTTCCATATTTGTAACAAAACACTAAAACAGTTGTTGCTACTGGTTTTGTGAAATACGACTCTAAATCTTCAAATTTCTTAAAATCTTGCCCTTCTTTTACAATAACTAATTGGCGTTCTGCCATCATTGGATATTGTTTGGCTTGATTCATTAATGCATCCGCACTAATGTCTTTACCATAGACAACGGTTTGGTTAAAATCGCGCTCGCTTTCTTCCAGTGCATTGGCTAGAATTGCATCAGTAAGTTGGTCAATAAAATAAGGTTCATCGCCATGTAAGATATAAATTGATTTAAAATCTTTGTTTTTTATATCCTTGAGCAAGCTTGCATATTCCATAGTTCAAAAATAGTTATTTCTAATTGAGAAGAACGTAATATCTTTGTACAAATGTTTGTTAAACTCAATTTACCCGAAGTTAAGTTAGATCTCCGTTCAAAAAATGATCGAATCTATGTCTGGGATGATATTCGTAAAAAGGAATTACTACTGACACCAGAAGAATGGGTTAGGCAACACGTTGTGCACTTTTTTATTACCGAAACTGGTACTCCAAATGGACTCATTGCTTTAGAAAAAACGTTGAAGTTTAAAGACAAGAAAAGACGTTTTGATATGGTTGTTTATGGTAAAGATACCTTTCCTAAATTACTGGTTGAATGTAAGGCTCCTGATGTAGCCATAAGCAACGAAACGATTTTGCAAATTGCACATTATAATAATATTTTGAATGTAGATTATTTACTGGTTACCAATGGCTTAAGTCATTGCATGCTTTTTATTAATCATGAAACAGGTAAGTTAGACATACTCCAAGAAATACCTAATTTCAGTACGTTTGCCAAGTCATAAACGGAGTGGTTTACGAAAACATAAAGAATCAATAGAATTAGGCTTGGTTAATTTGTAATTTAAGATTACTTTTGATACAATTGATTTTGAAAACAAGCGTTTCAAAAATTTTAATGTTCGATGCAAAAAAATATGCCAGATAAGGTTTTAGAAAGTCATAAGCTAAACTCTTCAACTTTTGAGATATGGGATAATGGTATCATTTGTTTGCGGGTTGATGATAACGTTACCATTGAGTTGAAGGATTCTATTGTCCACGATGAATTTTTATTGAATAGATTCGATGGTATTAACCAACACAAGTTGTTAGTTGAAAGTGGTGTGTATTCAACGATTTCAAAAGAAGCAAGGGATTATGCCTTGTTGCCGAATAAAGCAGATATGGTTTCCGCAACAGCTGTTGTTGCAAAATCATTAGCACATAGAATTTTAATAAATTTTGCGATTAAAGTTACGCAACAAAAAACAATGAAAATGAAAATGTTTGATAACCGACAAAAGGCAGTAGAATGGTTGTTAAGCCACAAATAAAATAATCTAAAAAACATGAAGAATAGTTCGATTGCGTTAATGAGTTTGTCAATTCTTATGGTAGCGTGTAAAAGCACTAAAGAAGTAACAGTAACTGAAATTAAATCTGTCCCTACGGTTAGACCAGTCACTGCTCCAATTGGACTGGATTGTTCAACTTCAGTTTTAACGTATAAAAATGATATTCAGGGAATTATCGAATCGAATTGCACAAAATGTCACAACACCAATAATAAAGCTGGGTATAATTTTCTAACCCTAGAATCGGTGAAAAAAGCAGCAAGTAATGGGTATTTATTGGGTTCTATAAAACACGCAAAAGGGTATGATGAAATGCCAGCCTACGCTTCAAAAATGTCGCAAGAATTGATCGATAAAATTGAGTGTTGGATCACAAGCGGAATGGCAGAATAGTTAATTTAGTAAACCTAATTATAGTGGCGGTTCAAATAATATCGATAGAACAATTTTTAGCTCTGGAAGTAACAAGTATTGTTATCGATGTAAGAAGTCCGAGTGAATTCGCTCATGCGAGAATTCCTGACGCATATAATATTCCAATATTTTCGGATGAAGAACGAAAAATTATTGGCACCGCCTATAAGCAAGAAAGCAAAGAAATTGCAATAAAGTTGGGTTTAGATTTCTATGGACCAAACATGCGTGGTATCGTCGAAAAAGTGCAAGAACTTGTAGCTGTTTCTGAATCTAAAACTTTGATAGTTCATTGCTGGCGTGGTGGAATGAGAAGCAATGCAATTGCTTGGTTGCTTGATTTTTACGGCTTTGAGGTTTTATTACTCGAAGGAGGGTATAAAAAATTTAGACTTTGGGGGATTCAACAATTTGAAATAGAATATAATTTTAACATTATTGGAGGGTTTACGGGAAGTGGGAAAACGCTAATTCTTGATGAGTTTAAAACTAATGGCGAAATTCAAATTGATTTGGAAGGCTTGGCAAGTCATAAAGGTTCTGCACTGGGCGCAATTGGTCAAGCTCCGCAACCGTCTCAAGAAATGTTTGAGAATAGTTTAGCATTGAAATTATTTAGAGCTACAGAAGTTGGTAATGGTAAAGTAATTTATATTGAAGATGAAAGTCAACGTATAGGCCAACTTTTTGTTCCACTTAAAATTCACGAGCAAATGAGAAAGAGCAACGTATTTTTTCTAACTATTCCATTTGAAGTGCGGTTAACTTATCTTGTTGCTGAATATGGCAATCATTCCAAAGAATTGATAATTGCCGCAATCGAGCGTATTCAAAAGCGATTAGGCGGACTTGAAACAAACAACGCTATAGCATATTTAGTAAATGATGATACGAAAGAATGTTTTAGGATATTATTGAATTACTATGACCGCTGGTATGAAAAAGGCTTAAATGCACGTGAAAATGGGAAAAATAAAATTAGTAGAGTTGAAGTAGTTTCGATTGATCCAATAGCCAATAGATTACATATTCTAAATCATAAAAACTAGTTGAATGAAGATTGGACTAATGTCGGATACGCACAGTTATTTGGACCCAAAAGTGATGCATTATTTTAAGGATGTGGATGAAGTTTGGCATGCTGGAGATGTCGGAAACATTGATGTAATCGATAGTATTAGAGAATTTAAACCAGTTAGGGGTGTTTATGGTAATATTGATGACAACATTGTAAGGCTTGACCTACCTGAAGTAAAACGATTCACATTAAACAATGTCAGGGTATTAATGATGCACATTGGAGGTAGACCAGGGCGTTATACCGAACAAGCTCGCTTAGAAATTCAGAAAGCACCCATAGATTTATTCATTTGTGGCCATTCTCATATTTTATTGGTCCAAAAAGATCCTAAATATGGTTTTGTACATATGAATCCTGGAGCATGCGGCGTGCATGGGTTTCATAAGGTGAAAACATTACTTCGATTTGAGTTGTTAAACGGGAAAATAGAAAATTTAGAAGCAATTGAAATAGGTCCTAGAGCCAGGGTAAAAGAAGATTGATTTAAATATTATAACTTAATTATTCCAGGTATAGAATAAAATTTTTACCTTCGGCTAAAAATAAATTCATGGTAAGCCAAATATTAAGTCAAGCGGAAGAAAATTATTTAAAAATGATTTTTCACGCTAAACTAGATTCAGGTCTTTTATCAGTGTCAACCAATGCATTAGCAAAGTCGATGCAAACAAAAGCATCATCAGCAACTGACATGGTGCAACGCCTTGCAGATAAAAATTTAGTGAATTATCAGAAGTACTATGGTGCAACATTAACTGAAGATGGGGAGCGATTAGCATTGCAAGTGATACGTAAACATCGTTTATGGGAAGTGTTTTTAGTGAATACCTTGGATTTTTCTTGGGATGAAGTTCACGAGGTGGCTGAACAATTAGAACACATACAGTCTGCCAAATTAATCAATAAAATAGATCATTTCCTAGGGTTTCCTTTGTTTGACCCTCATGGAGACCCAATTCCAGATGCGAATGGAGTAATGCCGAAACGTCCTGAGTCTATTAGTCTTATGGACGCACCATTGAATCAATTACTCAGGATTGTTAGTGTTAGTGATCATTCGATGGAGTTTTTGCAATACTTGGATGCACAACAATTACATTTAGGAACCACATGCTCAATTACCCAAAAACTGAGTTTTGATGGATCAATTAATATTAGGACCTTAACCGGAAGTCTAGTGCTTTCTAATATGGCTATTGCGCAAATTAGAGTGGAGGTTTGCATAAGTGAAGACCAGTTATGAAAAGCAGAACCTTTACTGGAATGGTCATTCTTTTTGTTCTGAATGGATGTAGGTTTTCTCCTGCCGATACAAAAAACGACGGACGCGATTTGGTCGTCTGTACAACAAGTATCATTGCTGATTGCGTAAGACAATTAGTTCCTGAAAACGTTGAAGTTGTCGCTTTAATGGGAGCAGGAGTAGATCCTCACATGTACAAAGCATTGCCAAGTGATTTAAATCTTTTGGATCAAGCGGATGTAGTAATAGTTAATGGCTTACACTTAGAAGCAAAGTTTGATGCCGTCTTTAATGAACTAAGAAAGAGCAAAACGATTCTAACGGTCGCTGATGGCATGGAAGAACGAATGAAAATTGATCACGGTAAAAATGCATTTGATCCTCACATTTGGTTCAATATTTTGATTTGGAACAAAGGAATGAAAGGAATTGCAGAGAATTTAACCAAATCATTTCCAAACTATAAACTAGAAATTACTCAAAATTGGGTGAAATTTAATGCTAAGGCAATTTCCTGTGATCAAGCGATAGAAGCCAAATTACAGGTGCTCAAAAAAAACAAAAGAGTATTAATTACCTCACATGATGCCTTTTCTTATTTTGGCCAACGTTTTGGGTTTACCATAAAATCTGTGCAAGGGATGAATACTATGATCGAGTCAGGGCTAAATGATAATAAGAGTTTGATCGATTTTATTATAGGTAATCAAGTAAGTGCAGTTTTTATTGAAACCTCTGTATCGTCAAAGTCGATTAAGAGCATACAAGAAGCATGTAAGTCAAGAAAACATTCAGTTATACTCGGGAAAGCACTTTGTTCAG
This sequence comes from Crocinitomicaceae bacterium, assembly GCA_043720875.1. GTDB lineage: Bacteria > Bacteroidota > Bacteroidia > Flavobacteriales_D > Crocinitomicaceae > JAYSRU01. Next base: position 7,661 of record JAYSRU010000140.1, on the reverse strand, counting down.
ACGCCTTAGGTGATCCGAATTCGAAAGAGGGGTCTTATTTTGGGATGTTGGAAAGTAACGTAGACAAAATAATTAATGCATTGAATTGATGGATGAACGTAAGAAAATTAATGCGGAAAGAGAGACTGTTAGTGTTGAAGTGCATAATTTGACGGTTACTTACGATAAGTTACCAGTGCTTTGGGAAATTGATTTTCATTTACCTACGCAACAAATAATTGGAATTGTTGGTCAGAATGGATCTGGAAAAACTACACTAATTAAAGCGATTATGGGCCTGATGGAAGGTGCGTCGGGTAATGTAAAAATATTTGGTAAACAGTTAAACAATGTTAGGGAACGTGTTGCTTATGTTCCACAACGTTCTTCAGTAGATTGGGATTTTCCTATTTCTGTTTCAGAAGTTGTTGAGATGGGACGTTTTCGAAAAGCTAACTTGTTCCGTCGATTAACTACAATTGATAAAGAGTTAATAAAAAATGCATTAGAAAAAGTAAATATGACTGCATTCGCTGATCGTCAGATAGCACAACTCTCTGGAGGTCAACAGCAACGGGTTTTCATAGCTCGTGCATTAGCGCAAAATGCGGATCTAATTGTGCTTGACGAACCTTTTGTTGGGGTAGATGCTGCAACTGAAGTGGCTATTTTGAAATTGTTACAGCAACTGAGACATGAAGGAAAAACAATAGTCATGGTTCACCACGATTTGAACACAGTTTCTACTTATTTTGACTATCTGGTTATGTTGAACACCAGACAAATTGCTGCTGGGCCAATCAATGAAGTGTTGACAGAAGAGAATATAAAAGCAGCTTTTGGAGGGCAGTTAAACGTATTGATGAAGCTGCAAACGATTCTAAAAAACGAAAGATTACCTGTTAGAGAAGAAGGGTTTGAAGATAAAACGAGCTAGATAATATGTTAATAACAGATCTTTACTTTCTAAAATATACACTGGGTGCTGCTTTGATTTGCGGGTTGACTGCAATTGTAGGTGTATTTGCTTACTTGAAAAAGCAAAGCTTAGTTGGAGATGCGCTTTCACATGCCATTCTTCCAGGGGTTTGTGTCGGTTTTATGGTGAGCGGAACGAAAAGCCCTGTTGTATTATTAATGGGAGCTTTGATTGCTGGAGCAATTGCACTGTGGTGCATTGGAGCAATAGAACGTTTCACGAAAATTAAGATGGATGCTGGTATTGCGATAGTAATGGTAGTCTTTTTTGCGTTCGGTGCAGTATTATTGTCCTATATACAACAAAATGGGAATGGTCAACAAACTGGATTAGAACATTTTCTATTCGGTCAAATTGCATCTATTACATTGTCCGATTTGAAAATTTATGCCAGTTTTGGAGCAGTATTGTTACTCTTTCTAGTTCTTTTTTACCGAGCAAATAAATGGGTCTTGTTCGATCGCAATCATGCGTCTACATTAGGCTTGAAGATTGGGTTTATTGATGCACTTTTGGCAATGATTACGGTGGTGGGCGTTGCTATTGGTGTTCAAAGTGTCGGCATTGTGCTAATTTCAGCCCTACTTCTTACACCAGCAGCTGCTGCAAGGTTTTGGACGCATAAGTTGAACAAGATTTTTCTTTTTTCTTTAATCTTTGGTATTTGTGCAGGAATATTCGGGGTTGCCATCTCATTCGCTGCCCCTTCTATGCCAACCGGGCCTTGGATTGTTATTTTTCTCTTTGTTGTAATGCTAATAACGCTAATTTTTGCTCCCAGCGGATTGCTTAAACGGTATCTAAAGAATAAGAAGTTTAGTAAAAAAATAAGAAATGAAAATATTCTTAAACTTTTGTTTCAAGCGAACGAAAGAGGAGTTCAGAGTTTGAGAGTACTTGATATTCTTAATTTACGACATTTTGATACTAATCAACTGGGGCTAGGATTAGCGGATTTGTACAGAAAAAACCATTTAGAACTCGTCAACGAATCGTATCGCTTGAGTCCTTCTGGTGAAATTGAAGCGGCCAGAATTGTTAGGTTGCACAGACTTTGGGAAATTTACCTTCAAGAAAAACTTAACATAAAAGTAGATCATTTACATCCATCTGCGGAGAGTATGGAGCACATTATTACACCAGAATTGGAAATTGAACTTTTGAAGGAATTGAATTTCCCTAAAGAAGATCCTCATAATAAACAAATACCCTATTAGATGGAAAGCATGAATTGGGTTAATGATTTTTTAACCGTAGCCACTGCGTTAATAATTGCCATAACATGTGCAATTCAAGGGGTGTTTTTGATGTTACGAAAAATGTCTATGGTAGGAGATGCAATCTCGCATAGTGTGTTGCCAGGGATAGTGGTTGCGTATCTTATTTTTGGGAGAGACGCAAACTTTGCGATGTTGGTCTTTTCTGCATTCTTTGGGTTATTAAGTACGGTTCTAATTGAATTGTTTAGAAAAAAAACAGGAATTAGGGAAGATGCAGCAATCGGTATCGTGTTTACTACATTATTCGCAGTAGGAATAATACTGTTGGCCACGTTTGCAAATGATGGTGTGGAGATAGATCAAGAATGTGTTTTGTTCGGTGAATTGGGAACAGTGTTTTTCTTTAAAATTTATATTGGTGAATACTTAGTCGGAACTAAAGCAATGTGGTATATGTTGCCGATTTCGTTTTTAGTAATTGGTTTTCTTCTAATAGGAAGAAATGGATTGAAATTAATGTCGTTTGATGAGCCTTACGGGACTACATTAGGCGTTAAAATAGGGAATTGGCACTATGGTCAAATGTTCTTGTTAAGTTTAACTGCTGTCATGGCATTCGAAGCTGTAGGAGCAATAATGGTAGTAGGAATGTTAATTGTTCCAGCCGTCACCGCTAATATTATCTTCAAGTCACTAAACAAAGTAATCTTGTTTAGCGCTCTATTTGCAAGTACCGCAGTTTTAATTGGGTGGATGATCAGTCGTAGCTACAACTTAACACTCTCAGGTACAATCGTTGCGATGTCAGGTGTTCAATTGTTAGTTGTTATTCTTAGAGTGAAATTTAAAAGAAAATGAATTTTATTTAAAAATTAACAGTTATTTGTTTGCAGATCTAAATAGATGAATTATCTTTGTACCGAACAAATAGAAGTATTTTTTCAGTTTTATAGTTTTAGCATGGTTTAGCGAAAAGAGAAGTTCTTCTAATGATTAACTTCTCTTTTTGATTTACAGCTTTTTTTTTGAAAACTTTAAGCACTAAATTTCCACTATTTTCATAATTTATTCACAATTAATACTGTGACTTGAACTTTTTTTATAAATTCATCCTATGAAAATATTAATGCTTTCCATTTTTACAATTTTTATTAGTACTTTTTTCGGTCAAGAAGAAAATAATATTAAGCAAACTATAGTCAATACCTGGAGAACTTGTGGACTTTCAAGCATAGATGAAAGAGATACACTTAATTTTAGACCTGAATCAGGCAATTGCCGCTACGTTGATTGTGGTGAACACCAATGGTCATTTCGTGCTTCTGGTGTTGTAGAATTTATGTATACAAGTGGTTGCGATGCTGGGTTTAATAGCAAGAACGAGTCTCCTCAAAAATACATGTATTCTGCAAAAACTAATTTAATCAAAATGATTTCCATTGATGCATACATCATTTATTTTGAGGTATTAAAATGTAATGAAAACGAACTCAGTTTGAAACGAAGAAGAGATTTAGAAATATGAAAAAAAGTATACAATTAGGGCTTTTGGTAGCTACAACATTTATTGGAATTAATGCAGTTGCTCAAACACAAGGAATTGCATACCCGGCTGTAGGTAAAGGAGTCGCCACTACTTTTGTGACTGATTACCATTGTCTAGGCATTAATGCTTCAGCTTTAGGTTGGGGTACGGGTTATGATAAAAAAAGATTTACTACTGGAGCTTCAGAGTTCAATTTTAGTATTTATTCTGATTCATTGACCTCTCAAAAGTTGCGTTCTTTTTCAAATACGCTTTTAAATGCGGCCCTAACCAAGAATGCCTCCTCCATTGATTTCGCTAAGCAAAAAGAAGCGGCAGCTGATTATGCGCAAGCGGGTATAGCAATGAGTTTGAACTTTAACTGGGCCGGTTTTGCTTTTCAAAACGAAAAGTTTGGAGGCATTGCATTTAACATTCGAGAAAATTATCAATGGTATTCTAAGCTAAATCAAGCAACCACGGATATTATTTTTAGAGGTAAATTATCTAGTTATTTCGATTCATTGCAAATTGCAATACCAAATTTAACAACTGGGTTGATTGATACATCGACGATTGCTAATAATCCCAATTTAGGTAGTGATACACTTTCTGGCGTAATACAAGGAAAGCTTGCACTTCCTTTAAATTTAAGCGCATTAACTTTAGGGTCGCAAATCAAAATGTCATGGACAAGGTCTTATAACTTGGGCTACGGCCGTAGAGTTTTAAAGTTAGGTGAATGGTTTGAGATGTATGCTGGTGTTTCCGGTCGATACATTCAAGCAATGGCTTATTTTGATTTGAATTCTAATGCACAAGGGTTGAATTTATATTCTTCCATTACACCAGCATTTAAAATTGATTATGGATCGGTTGCTCAATTGAATCCTTCAGCCATTAAGAATCAAGCCAGCGGAATACCTAAAGCAATAGGTAATGGTTATGGTATTGATTTGAGCGCTTCCGTTCGTTTATGGAAGAAATTAAAAGTTTCAGTCGCTGTAAATAATATTGGAAGTGTGAATTATAAAAGAAACATTTATACGGTAAATGACACATTGTTTAGTACGTTTTCTCTATCCGGGTTAGATCAAACAAATGTTACAAAGAGTATTGGTCAAATGTTAACCACTGGTGGATTACTGCAATTGAAAGGTGAAGAGAAATTTAGACAAAATAATGCTGCAGACTTTCGTTTCGGATCTAGCATTAAAGCTGCGAAATGGTTAGAGTTTGGGTTTGATATGGTAGCGCCGTTAAACGCAGACAATCCAGGTAACATCCAAAATGCTGTATTTAGTTTTGGAGGTGAAATTCGCCCTATTAAATGGATAGCAATAAGTGCAGGGTTTATTGGGGGAGGAATATACAAAACGAATGTTCCGATGGGAATTAACTTCATTCTAAAAGATGGAGGTTATGAAGTAGGAATCTCGTCAGCAGACGCATTATCATTTTTTACTAAAAATTCTAACAGTGTTTCCACAGCTTTTGGCTTTGCTAGAGTGAGATTTTAATTAATATTGAATCAAGGGCATGATCCTTGCAAATAAGATTTGATAATTTTGTACTTTAAATTATAATTGAACCAAAACTAAAAAGAAAAATGAAAAAATTAATTACACTTTCGATTGCATTTATTGCATTGGCATCATTCACAAAAAGTGAAGAAATGTCTACTAAACGTATGTTGGAGAATTCAGCGATCAACTTCGAAACAAATTTGGAAATTGCTAAAGGAAAGGCTAAGGCGGAAAACAAAAACATTTTTGTTTATGCGTATGCTGCATGGAGTGGCCCTTGTAAACGTATGATGACTACTACTTTTGTGAACGATGCGGTTATAAGTTATTTAAATGCAAATTACATTAACGTACAAATGGAATGCGAGAATCAAGATGGTAAATTAAGCCCAGAAGGTCAGGCATTTGTGACTACTTATGGTATTAAAAACTACCCGGTTGTTATCGTTATGGACGCCAATGGCAAAATGAGCAAGTCATCCCTCAGTGCCAAAGATGATGTTCAATTGTTAGAATTCTTGAAATTGTAGTAAACAACATATAAGTTGTTAAAAAGTCCATCCGCCAGTTAGCGGTTGGACTTTTTGCTTTCTAACTCATTTTTTTCAATTTTATCTTTGCCTGTTCAGCGTAAAACCCTTTGTTCGTTACGATGAGATTGTAATACACTTTGGCGGCTGTAGTTTTATTCATCCTAGACAAGTTCTCCGCAAGGTACCAAAGGGTTTCTTCATCAAAATTTGAAAACTTATTTAAAAGAAGGTTCTCTAATAATTCAACTGATTTATCATAGTTACCATAATTTCTATAGCAAATTGCACTATAAAAAAGTGCATTCACATCACTAGGATAAACTTCTAAAATAGCCGTATATAATGAAAGGGCGCGTTGATAATTCTCCTTACGAAAAGCCGAGGTTGCTTGATCAATTAATTCTGAATAGGTAATTTCTACATATTCATCTTTATAGGCCTCGCTTTGCTCATCGTATTTATTTGCAGGTATTCCTGATAACTCAATTTCCTTATTCTTGATGCTAAAGGTAGATGCATCCCTATATTTAGTGTAATCGAGTAGTTTTAGATCGTAAGCGTATATTTCTGATCCAGATTTTCGAACGATACGCTTAGAATTTTCTATCGTTTTTTCATTTTCTATCGTAGTTAATTTTATTAAGGGTAAAGAACTAATGTCAAATTCGGTATTATCGACTGCTATCAATGTCGTTTTTTGTTGTTTAAAATTCGAAGCGATTGTTTTACTTCTCACTAATAAGTGTTCGGGTAATTTAGATGCGTTATTCAATGCGTCAGAAACAATTGGAGATGATTCAGAATGTTTCTCAGACCTATTTTCTACTGCAACATTATCAGTCGTTGTATTATTCGAAAACGTTGTTAGTATACCGAAAAGTATAAACGAGGCAAGTCCGCAACCTAATAAGAGCCATTTCCAGTTGTTTTTAGAAATAGATTCATTTTTTAGCTGCTTGCGCTGATAGTATGCAGAAGAACCTGGTACAGATGCAAATCCGTCAGCGGCATCCGAATCAAAAGCATCACTGTTGATTGGCTTCGTTGCGGGGTTATTATTCATGATGATGTGAGGTTTTTGATAGTTCTAGTTCTAGCAGTAGCTTTATTTTTCTTTTTCCGTTCTGAATGTTGCTTTTCACGGCCAACATATCAATATTTAATTTTTCAGTAATCTCTTTATAGCTTTTCCCTAAAATGTAAAATTCTTGAATACAAGTGGATTGCATTTCTGGTAATTGTTGCAGGATTGGAACCAATAGCTCAATTTGTAAATCTATGAGTATAGAAAATTGCTCAGAATCTTCAGAAGCTAATACTCCGTCTGTTATTTCAGTGAAGTAATGTTTCTTTTTGCGGAGTTTCATCAAGCATTCATTTTTCACAACGCGATAAAGCCATGGCTTGAAATTTTCTATGGGTTGGTTGTAAATCTTACCCTTCAAGACAATGAAGATATCTTGAGTAAGGTCTTCCGCTTCAACAATGGAATTTAAATACTTTAAACAAACACCAAATACAAGTTTATGATAGCGAATGATAAGCGTGTTTAAAGCTAGCTCGTCATGTTTAGACACCAATATTAATAGTGCACTATCTTCAAGTGTATTGTATTTCGATCTTTTGCTAAACATTTCTATAACAACAGATGCAATCATTCCCAACATTCCACAAACTTACAAGCATTTTATTTAATATAATCATTGAGTGAACATATATAATTGATCCTAAGCTAGGATTCATTGCTTCATAGTATGTATTTCAGTTGTTGTATTGCTTTCATGCCGCCTATATCTGGCTTTTCTTTCCAATCTTTTCCTCACTCCTTATAGATAAGGAGTATGAAAAAGGATTTCCATTTCAATCCAGGGCGGAAAAGGCCATAAGCTCTCAATTCAT
>JAYSRU010000139.1:0-13347 GCA_043720875.1 Crocinitomicaceae bacterium | reverse complement strand
TGAATTGAGAGCTTATGGCCTTTTCCGCCCTGGATTGAAATGGAAATCCTTTTTCATACTCCTTATCTATAAGGAGTGAGGAAAAGATTGGAAAGAAAGGCCAGATATAGGCGGCATGAAAGACTTATCTATGCTTGTTCGATAAAAGACATCCACATTTGGTTCATTTCAACTTGCTCTGGACCATTAGATAAATTAGCGTTCGTCAACTTTTCCATATTAACTGGGAGGAAGTCTTCCATTCGTACCAAGTGATGCAATTCTTTCTCAAAACTATGACTCGCATTATCTGAATACATTAAGACTTTTCCGAAGTTTGAGAAATCTATCCAACCAAAAGTCCAGGTTGATTGAACAGCGTTCACCGCTAATGGTAAGAGATCTGTTTTATCTAGATCATTATTACCCAATATTGCTACATTAACTTCAGACAAGAATAATGCGACTCTGTCAAGAAAAGCGGCTTTGTCTTCTGAACTTAATCCTTTATAAAAGGAAACATTATTTAGTAGCCAAAATTTCTCATTAATAGTTATTGCAACACGCATCGCCTTGGTGTTTCTTTTTTTAGTCTGCATTCGCCAATACATCAAGGCAAGTGTTACAGAAATAATTAACACAACTCCGATGAATTTTGCAAGCACTATGTAATTCATAAGAATCAAAATCGGGATTAAGGACAACATACTCACGAAAAGAGCAATCCATCCAATAAATCGCTTCAATGAATATTCTAATTTTTCTACTTTTAGTGAACTATCTTCTAGATTCTGCATACTTTCGCTATTGAATTAACAAATGTAACCATCAAACCTCGAGTATCAATGGATAATGAAAGAAATATAGCGCTACAAGCTTTACGTCCGAAAATCAAAACGGAGTTTTGGAATGAACTTGAAATGGAACGCTTTCAGAATGAAGTTTTACGTCCAATTTTGAAATTTCAATCAGATCTAATTGTACGGTATACCTTAAGTGATCTTTATACTATCGTGAAAGATTTCAGAACATTACGCCCTAGGAACCAAGTACAATACATCGAGAATTGGTTTTCACAGAAACAAGCGTTTAAATCTGGTATCATTTCTCTCATTGTGGCTTTAATGACGGATGAGGAATTTATGATTTATGTTAAAAGCAAAAAGGAAATTAACAAACGAATCAACACCATGAGTCAAATTCGGGTTTTAGAATCTTATCCCTCATTTATTAAAGAAGAACTATAGCTCCAAAAGATTTACTGTTGTCTTTCTATACCCTAAATGGCCATCTTTGGCAACTAATTGAATTACATCCCAACACAGCAATTGCATTAAAATTGTATCTATAAGTTTTTTTGGTAATTCATCTTTTTTATACAATTGCGAGATCGAAGTCCAGTCACTGCCTGCCAACCATTGAATAACCAGATATGTTTCTTTTGAAAACTCAGTTGGGCAAGGAAATTCTTTCTGTTGAAATTTCCACATTCCAATAATAATTTTGTTTGCAAGGATAGTATCAGACCCAACACGAATGTAAGCTTTATAGCTACCATCATCGGACAAACATCTTACTTGATCATCTCCTTTGGCAACGCTAATTTGTAAAACCAAATGTCTATCCTCTTGCCATGTTTTCATGTCCAATTCAACAACAGGAAGACAATACCTTTCTACGGCGTTTTGGATTACGTCGAATTCTGTTGATGGATCGATTCCCGTAATTTTACCGTTTTCTTTCACGCCAATCAACACACTACCACCAGCAGTATTAGCAAATGCACAAATAGTTTGAGCAAGTTTCTTTTGATTGTTAACTGTGGTTAGAAATTCTAGTTGGTTCCCAACACCTTGTTGTATTAATAATGAAAGTGACAATTGTATACGATTAATTATTCCACAACTCCCAAGATTTTTGGGCTTGTTGTTGCAACATTGACTCTCCATTCAAAATCTGAGCTCCATGCTCTTCAGCAATTTGTAGAAACTTTGTTTTTTTAGGATTATAAATAAGATCAATTACCAAATGATCCTTTCCAACTAAATGAATAGGAAAGTCGGGTAACTCATTAGATTTTGGATACATTCCAATGGGAGTGCAATTAACTATTACTTTAAAGGCATTCACCATCAATTTATTCGCCGCTGGATAACTCAACTGAATTTCATTAGGCTCGCGACTCATGATTGCGACATCAATACCAATGTGTTTAAAAACATATTCGACTGCTTTTGAAGCTCCACCAGAACCAAGTATTAATGCGCGGTGATGAATGTTTCTTAAGAACGGTTTAATACTATTTGCAAAACCTATTGCATCAGTATTCCCTCCCAACAACTGCCCATCTCGAATTAAAATTGTGTTTACTGCACCTATAGCTTGAGCATCGGCAGAAATGCCATCTAAATATGGAATTATTTCAGTTTTGTACGGTATGGTAACATTTAAACCTGTTAGCTCGTTTTCTGCTATTAATTTTTTAAAATCCTTCAATGATTTTAACTCAAAATTGGTGTACGTAGCCTCAATACCCTCTTCTTTAAATTTCTTATCAAAAAATGCTTTAGAAAAAGAATGACTTAAACTCTTACCGATCAATCCGTAATTTTTCATGCTTTCTTTGCTAGCTTAGCTTTCAAAAATTCGAAAACAATTGGGAGTAAAGAGACGCCAATAATTCCAAACACTACGATTTCGAAGTTATTTTTAACCCAAGGAATTTGACCAAAGAAAAATCCGCAAAGTGACAACCCTGTAACCCATACAATTCCACCAATCACATTAAAACTTAGGAATGTTTTAAAATTCATAGATCCTATTCCCGCAACAAAAGGCGCAATGGTTCTTACGATTGGGACGAAACGTGCAATTATGATTGTTTTGGTACCGTGTTTCTCGAAGAAGGCATGTGTTTTCTCAATATATTCTGCCTTTATTAAATGTGTTCCTCTTAACTTCAATCTCAATAATAAAGGGCTAAACTTTTTACCTAAGAAGTAATTCACAGAATCACCTACAATGGCCGCGATTATTAGAATTAATATCAAAGGAATAATATCTATCCCCCCCTCTTCAACACTTAACATTCCAGCCGCAAACAAAAGCGAATCTCCAGGCAAAAATGGCATAATAACTAAACCGGTTTCCACAAATATTATGAGAAACAAGATTGCGTAAATCCAACTATCATAACGCACGATCATTTCTTTCAAATAATCATCAATGTGTAAAATAAAATCTATCATTTTCCCTTAATATTTTTCTAACGTACTATCTACTTCTTCAATCCAAGAAGTAATTCCACCTTCCAAAACCAAAATATTACTAAATTTATTTTCTGTAGTTAGTATATTCGCAAGTGCAGAAGCTCTTGCACCAGACTTACATACTAATACTATTTCTTCGTCTTTTGAAACATCTTTCAAAGCATCCACAACTTCGTACATTGGAATATTCGTTTTAACAAATGAACAAATATCGAATTCATAGTTCTCTCGAATATCAATAACACGAATATTAGGTTGTTGCCGTAACATATCTTTCAGCAAAAGTGCACTTATCATCTTAGTCATATGTAATTTTTCAAAAGTGGACAAATGTACTAATTCTTTCTTCACAACAAAAAATCACGATACTTTGAATTTTTAATGAGCGATAATTTAATTTAATCATTATGGCAAAGCCAAATTATACAATACTCAAGGATTTTTTATTTTGCCATTATCCACAACAAAAGGACTTTGCCCCGTTTGTTTAATTAATACCATATCACCATTAATCGAAAACTCAGTGCCCGGTAAAATACTTGCTTCAAAAATGGAGCCTTTGGAAAAAACCGATACTCCTCCAAAAACATTACGAAAAGCAATAGTGTTATTCTTAATAGCTATTTCCTCTGACCTGAAATTTGCCAAATCATATATTTCACCTTTATAATAGGCCTTCAAATAAGAGTTTTCTACCCAATAAATGACATTATCTTTGCAGCCCCATTGTTGAGACGGAAAATTACTCAACTCAATAATTTCCTCATCTTTCCAAAGCTTTAAGTTCCCATTTTGGTCTTCAAATACAATATATCCATTTCCACATTTAAACTTTTTTGCAAACATAGCATCCACCTCAAAAAATCCACCTTTATAAAATCCTGTAAATGTTCTTGACCACGGATCATTGAACGCAACGACATCAATTCCGGCTTCAAATTCTATTTCTCCATTCCAAACGTCGATATCCCATATTTTGCTGCCCCAAAAAATCTTATAAAATGAACCGTTATCCTTGAATGCTACAATATTTTCACCTATCGCCTTTGGCATGTATAGATCTCCTATTAATCCATATAAGGGGAAAAGATTACCATTATACCATGCAGTAATATTATTGGCCCTTAAGTCTTCGTAAATAATCATACTATCCTTAACCTCAAAGTCTCTTCCGAAAAAGGTGAGTTGCTTTTTCTGACCTTTGGTGTAATACATTACACTTGGACCCGAAGACCAAACTAAAATATTATCAGATATCTTGTGATTGACTTGTACATTCGCAAGTAGAACAGGATTCCCGCCCTCAAAAACTTTAAAATCACTTTTTGCGTCTACATAAGCGATAATGTTATCCCCTTGTACGCTGGAGATAATTTGCTGAAATTCCAATTGACGAAAAACTCCGTTTTGATATAGTTTGAAATAATTATTGTAATCTGAAAATACCATCATTTGGGCAGATACATTCAAGGCGATTAAAAAAGAAAAAAGGAAAAGAAATTTCATACTTCAAAAACGTTTTTTAAAACAAAAGGTTGCTATTAAAAAATAACAACCTTTTTGCCTATACAATTTCTGTGCAACTTATTTAGTTGTCTCTAATTTCATACAATAATCCACTGCCGCTTCAATATTTACGATTGAACCTGTTGTTGATAATGTTCCGAAATCCGTTTTTTCAGTTTTACCTGGCTTTACATGATTTGTCCCTTTGTAAGACGTTGCGCTCTTTAAGATTGCTTCTTTTATTTGAGTCATTGTTAAACTTGGGAAATATGATTTCAAAAATGCTGCAACACCTGCTACCATTGGAGAAGCCATGGATGTTCCATTCAATTTCTTGTAATCGCTTTGTGGAACGCAATTGAAAATATCATGACCTGGTGCAAATACATCTACTAAAGTTTGGCTGTAGTTTGAAAAATCAGCTGCAAGTTTAGCACAATTTGCTTTTTTCTTTTTGCCATAATAAAACTTAGGTTGTTTGTAAAAGCGTGTAGATGCTCCAATAGTCAACATGTTTTTAAACTCAATGGTTTGACCTGGAAACATACTTGTTGGAAAGTTTTTACCTTCATCTAAGTTGCGACCATCATTACCAGCAGCGTGTACCATCAATACACCTTTTGCATCAGCATAAGCAAACGCTTCGTATACTTCTTTTGAATTTGGTGAATATTGTTTTCCAAAAGACATATTTATAACCAATGCTCCGTTATCTACTGCATAACGCACGGCTAATGCGATGTCCTTATCTTGCTCATCACCACTCGGCACAGCACGAAGTGACATTAGTTTAATGTTATCTGCAACTCCGTCAACACCTAATTTATTATGACGCGTTGCTCCAATAATTCCACCAACATGAGTTCCATGTAATGCATCAGGACCTTCAACGTCTCCGTTTCCATAAGTAATATCACTAAAATCTACCGCATTATCACCAATAAATTCACGGTCATTGTAATCAACATTGTAATTATATTCTACCATTTCTTTGATTTGATCAACTTGTTCTTTCATTGACCCATCTTTCCACATTGTTCCAATTTGTTGCAATCCTTTGCTTTGCTCATCTGCTGGTTTCCATTTTTTCAAATCCTCAATAGTATAGTCAGCTTTGCCTATAGCCTTGCCAATCATTGCCTCAATCATTACTTGATTCTCATTAAGTTGGTTCATTTGCTCAAGAATACCAGCATATTCAGCGTACTCTTTCTCTACTTCACCTTTACATTCTAAATACGTAGCATAATCAGTTTTATCTTTCCCTGAAAGACTTGCTGCATCAACATCTTTGAACCTCACATTACCGTAAGCAACAATTCTTGTTTTCTCTAATCTTGCATAGCGTTGATTTTCGCCTTTGCTATTTCCCAAAAAGTTCCAACCATGAATGTCATCAACGTATCCGTTTTTGTCATCATCGATCTTGTTTCCAGCTATTTCTTTAGCATTAACCCAAATTTTTCCTTGTAAATCCTCGTGCTCAATATCAATTCCAGAATCAATCACAGCAACAATAACTTCTTGGCTCTTTTTGGTTGCTACTTTTTTGTACGCAGCATCCGTCTTTAATCCTGAACCTCCACCATTATACCAATTGAAAATATCTTCACTCGGTCTGTTGTTTTGTGCATTAATAGAACCTGCTATTAACACGCAAATTGGAAATATTGCTAATGTTCTTGCTGTTATTTTCATAAAATATATACTAAAAGATCGTTGATTTGGTTATTATTGATGCCGAAAGTAGTATAAATATTTTCATTTTAATAACAGTTAACTATTTATTTTGTATTTTTATTGAAATTATATTTTCCAATGAAAAACCTATTACTAATAATACTTTGCAGCTACTATTCTATTTCATTTTCTCAAGTTGAAGGTTTACATTTTAAAAAATTCCTTACTAGTCATCCTGATGAATTAACTTGCTTTGCAATAGAAAATCTGGGAATACCAACGCTTCAATTGTTGGAAAACGAGAAAGTTTACGCTAAAGCGATTACAAAAGAATGGATATACGTTACAACAACGGCTCGCTGGATTGATGAAAAATCAAAAAACCATAGCATTGGTAACGTGTTTTTCGAACGGAGTAACCCAAAGGCAATGAGCGATACAACCTTGATGAGGCATAAAGTTAAATCGCTTCACAATGGCGATCTATTAAATACTGTATTAAAAGGTAAGAATGTTGTTATGGGTTATCTCGATAATGGTTTAGATTATAATCATTTAGACTTCAGAGATAATTTAGGCAATACACGCGTATTATATTTTTGGGACCAAGCGCAGCCAAACAATGTAACAACCCCTTCACCATATGGTTATGGCGCAGTATGCGATTCAACAATGATTGCGAACGGAACGTGCACCTATAACGATACACAAGGCCATGGAACAACCGTTACAGGTGTTGGGTCTGGGAACGCATTGGCAAATGGCCGAAACTTGGGTGTTGCGCCGGAAAGTAAGATCGTCATAGTTAAAACCAATCAAAACGCAGCTAACTGGACACTTACTGTTGCCGATGCTTGTGCTTACATTTTCGAAAAGGCTGACGCCGTGAATATGCCAGCAGTGGTCAATATTAGTTACGGCGATTATTTTGGAAGTCATGACAATTTAGATCCAGCGAGTATTATGATGGAAAATTTAGTCGCGGCGCAAAATGGTCGCGTTATTGTTGCGGCAGCTGGAAATGCTGGTGCCATTGGAAAGTGGCATATTAATTTTGATAAACCTGCAACGGATACGAGCAGCACTTGGATGATCCCAAATCCATCGGGCGCTATAAGTGCGAACAACTGTTATTTCGACATGTGGGCAGATGCTAGTATTGCCACGAGTTTGAGAATGTCAATATCAATCGACAAAATTTCACCAAATGTGGTGGAGCGCGCAAGTATCCCTTTCTTCGCTGCTAACTCGGCTTTATCGACTACTGTAACAACACCAATAACCACACCCGGCTCTCAATTACTTGGAACCGCATATATATATAAAGAAATAAATAATGGAAGATTGCATATAGAAGGATATGTAGACATTCCTGATTCAAATCAATATCGCGTCCGCATCAACACTACAGGCGCCAATGGTATGGATGCATGGAGTGGTTCAGTCTTTGGTTATTCCAATTTTGTAAGTGACCCAACACTTGCGAGTCAACTGCCTAATGCTAATACCTACGTTTTTCCTGATACCTTAAAAACAATGGTTACATCATGGGTTAATTCTGATCACATTATTACCGTTGGGAATGTTGGTAACAAATCTAGCTATATAGATGTAAACAATAATCCCTTTTTTCCTAGTTCGGTTACAACTCCATACAAATTAAGTATTGCTTCAAGCAAAGGACCTAGTCGACTAAATCTTCAAAAACCAGATGTAAGTGCTTGTGGTGACATGACTTTGTCTGCAGGACCTTTATCCGTACTTGCTTTAAATGCCGGTACAAACTTACTTGGCCAAGGTGGTATGCACATTCGTAATGGAGGAACTTCGATTGCTTCACCTGTAGTGGCAGGTATTGCAGCATTGTATTTAAGTTATTGTCCGAATGCTAGCTGGCAAGAAGTGAAAAACGCCATCATCAGAGCAGGTGAAGCAACTGCATTTTCAGGGGCATTACCTAATTACGGTTATGGTTATGGTTTCGTAAATGCAGAGAAAATATTCGACAGTTTAAATCATGTTTATTTAACCTCTTTGTATCAATGCGCAAATCCTACTTTAGTAACAACAGATCCGTTGTTTGCTAGCATAACTTGGAACACATTAGAAACAACAGACACAATTTATGTTGTAAGTCCTGGAAGTATAAGTGCTATAGCAGTTAATAGTAGCGGTTGTAAACTTTATGACACCATCACCATTACATCTCTTTTACCAGCGGTTATTCCTACAATCGGTTATTCTGGTGGACAAATTTATAGTGTCACAAATTTCCCAGGAACAGGAGCAATTACCTGGTACTTGGACGGTATTGCAGTTGGGACAGGATTAACATTTGACTTTACTGGACAAACTAGCGGAATTTTAACTGCCACACATACAAGTACAACTAATTGTGTTGAAACATCCGTAGCAATTTCCATAACAACAGGCCTGGTCCAACAAGATATAACCGATTTCCAAGTTTGGCCGAATCCATCCAGCTCATATGTTAACTATAAGAGTGAGAAAAACATAGTTAAAATAGAAATATTTGACATGAATGGAAAATCAATGTTCATTTCAGAAAAACCTAGTACAAAAGGTAAAATAGATGTTTCGAACTATTCAAAAGGCGTGTATTTTATGCATATTGAAGCAAGAGAACTAAAAGTAGTTCGTAAAATAACTGTTAAATAGAGTCAAACGTAAAAGATTTAACTATTTTTGACCCAGATTAAGAAACACATGAAATTAAAAGGAATTATTTTTATTGCTGGCAAACCAGGACTTTTTAAAGTCGTTGGCCAAGGAAAGAACAATATTATTGTTGAAAATTTAGAAGACAAAAAACGAACTCCTGCTTATGCATCGGATAAAGTTTCTGCTTTGGAAGACATCAGCTTGTATACCACTGAGGAAGATAAATCTTTAAGCGATATCTATAATACGATTCACGCCAAAGAAAAGGGTGGTGTTACCATAAGTCATAAAGAAGATTTGAAAAAACAACAAGCTTATTTGAGTACAATTTTACCAAATTGGGATGACACTAGAGTTTACCCATCTGATGTAAAAAAGTTATTTCAATGGTACAATATTTTACATAAAGCTGATGCATTAGAATTAGACGAAGTTGTTGCAGAAACAACCAAATCTGATGAAGCAGAAGGCAAAGAAAAAACTACTGCAAAGCCTAAGGCTGCTGCAAAACCAAAAACTACGGCTAAACCTGCTGTTGCTGCAAAACAAAATGCAGCCAAAGGCGCTCCAAAAGCTGCTCCTAAGAAAACTGGAGGAACAAGAGGAAGTTAGAATTTGAAGAATTAATATGCTATATACTTTTATAAGCCATGAGTCGATTGACTGATGGCTTTTTTTTTACCGGTTACTGCATTAAAAATCTTTGGATTCTTTTTAATTGAAACTAAAGTTTAACTTTGAATCTAATACAAGACATAACTTTATATTAAAGGTATTTGATAAACAAAAAACGATAAACCACATTTTTCATGAGAACATACATCGCAAAAGATCTAACAATAAATACATGGGAGGATGTGAAACCTTATTTTGAAGAATTACATAAACGGGTAATTGAAACCAAAGAGGAATACCAAACATGGCTCAAGAATAAAAGTGAACTCGATGCAGTATTAGAAGAAGATTGTGCATGGCGTTATATAAAAATGACCATTGATACAACAGATGCTGAATGCAGTAAGTCATATAACACCTTCATCACAGATATTCAACCAGAAATTGCTCCTTGGGATGATAAATTAAATGAAAAATTAATGTCTGAACCTTTTGGGCACGAATTAACCGACAGCGGAATAAAAATTTACCGTCGTAGTATTGAAACTACGCTTGCTTTGTACCGTGAAGAGAATATTGCCTTGGATGCCAAAGTAAATGAAGCAAGTCAAAAATTTGGAAGTATTTCAGCAGCTCAAAGCATTGAATACAAAGGAGAGAAATACACCATGCAACGCGCAGGCAACTTTCTTCGCGAACAAGATGCAAATGTACGCAAAGATGTTTTTGAATTAATGGCAACCCGGAGAGCCGAAGATCGTGACAAACTGGATACTCTGTTTAATGAGCTCATTAATCTCCGTCATCAAATTGCATTGAACGCAGGATTTGAGAATTACAGAGATTACAAATTTAAAGTATTAGGCCGATTTGATTATACCAAAGAAGATTGTTTTAATTTTCACAATGCTGTAAAATCAGTAATCGTTCCGTTTGTAAAAGAACAACAAGAAAAACATAAAGCAAAATTAGGCGTCACGAATTTAAAACCTTGGGATACTGAGGTTGATCCTGATGGATTTGCACCTCTTAAACCGTTCGAAACTGGAGACCAACTCATGGAAGGTTGCATTCAAATGTTTTCAAAGGTAGATCCCTATTTCTCCGAATGCCTAACACATATGCGAGAAATGAAACATATTGATTTGGATTCGAAACCAGGTAAGGCTCCAGGTGGTTACAACTATCCGTTGTATGAATCCAATGTTCCTTTCATTTTCATGAATGCTGTTGGATCTCAACGCGATTTGGTAACGATGGTACATGAGGGCGGACATGCGGTACATTCTTTCTTAAGTGCAGATTTAGAATTAACTGGTTACAAAAACCTTCCAAGTGAAGTCGCAGAATTGGCTTCCATGAGTATGGAAATGTTAACTATGCCACATTGGGATTATTTTTACAAAGATCCTAACGATTTAAAGAGAGCTAAAAAAGAACAAATTACTTCTACCATAAAATTGTTGCCTTGGATTGCACAAATTGATGAGTTTCAACATTGGATTTATACCAACCCAACGCATTCTAACGAAGAAAGAACCAATAAATGGACATCACTTAACCGTGAATATGGAACAGGTGTTACAGATTGGACAGGATATGAAGAAGTTACTGCTACTTCTTGGCAACGACAGCTACACCTCTTCGAAGTGCCTTTCTATTACATTGAATATGGCATCGCCCAATTGGGAGCCTTGGGTGTTTGGAAAAACAGTCTGAGTAACAAAGAACTGGCAATAGACAACTATAAAAATGCTTTAGCTTTAGGTTATACCAGAGAGTTAAAAGAATTATACGCTATCGCGGGTGTTGATTTTGACTTTTCAGAAGAGAAACTAAGTTCATTGATGGCTGTTGTGAAACATGAATTGACAAAATTTGAATAGTCAGACCATGGCAAAACCAATGTAACTGTCTATAGTTGTTTTTTGAAATAACGATTTACAAAAAAAGTCCGATCAAATGATCGGACTTTTTTGTCAGCTAATATGTTCAAGGTATTTCAATTCTTGCTTATTTATTTTCTAAATAAGCTTGTAAATATTGATAAGATTCTGTTAACTCGCCATTTAAATTTGTTTCAGAACCACGACCAATAACATTATCAGGATCTTCTACAATTAAAGGAGAAAGAATATATTTTAATAATTCATTTCCAAAATCTTCACTTGCATCTTTTGGCAATTCACATGGTAAATTATCTACCGCCATGACTGCAACGGCATCCACGTCAAAAGCATCACACTCATTTCCTGATTTTGGATCATATCCGTAAAAAGGATTTGCAATAGTACTTGGACGTAACGTTGATGCTATTGGACCTTTAATGTCACAAGAAACATCGGAAATAACTTTCAAGCGAGAAGCTGCAATTTCAATTTCAGGTGCTGTTAAAATTAAGGGGTTACTGTTCGCCCAATAATGACAAGCAACATACATGTCGGATTGCTTGGCGTAATCTATGAATTTTGATTTGTAATCCGTTCCATTCTTGTAAAAGTCAGATTTATCGAAAGCAGCACCATCTTTACGCACATAATAATCTTCAGCTTCTAGGTGTGTAAAAACAGCCTGATTAAATTCTCGTTTCAAATATTCTTCTGGCGAAACCTCAAGAATTGGTAATAAGTCTAATATTTCTCTAGCGCCATGCCCTACTCTTCCAAAACCTGATAACACAATTTTTGTTGACGCAGGCAAAACAACTTTCTTTAATTCTGCTTCCAATTCAACTCTATCATGACATTCATGCGCTGGTTTTAACGCATAAAGCTTGTGCTTCAATCCTAGTAAACGAAAGCCATTGTAACAGCCCACAATACCAGCATATCTTCCAAATCCGATCAACCGTTTTCCTGCAAGATTTTTTAAAATCTCATAGTCAATGAGTTGAATGTTTTTATCTAAAATTGCCTGTAACAAGGCTCTATTATAAGGCTGCTTCTTGAATGTGTGTGAGAAAAATAGGTATTTCTTGTTGGGAATAAGGTCTTCAACTT
Source organism: Crocinitomicaceae bacterium (assembly GCA_043720875.1). Taxonomy (GTDB): domain Bacteria; phylum Bacteroidota; class Bacteroidia; order Flavobacteriales_D; family Crocinitomicaceae; genus JAYSRU01. The sequence goes on along the minus strand of JAYSRU010000139.1, from coordinate 617 downwards.
TGACTTCTTTGATCCCCATTAATACATCACAATCAGATAAATCTTCTTGCATCGCAATGCCAGCATCTAAATACTGTTGATCCGTAAAACAACGAATAGAACTAGGTTGAACAACCACCTTGACATTTGGAAATTTCTTTTGAACCAGAACACATTGATCAGGTGAAAGGGCTACGCGTTTATCCGGTGGAACTTTACCTTCTTTAATTAATCCTAGTTTAAATTGATTCATGTTATTTTAAATGGTTCGCCAAAGTTACATAGTTCTATTCGTTTGGCTTTACAAAAAATTAGAATTTATACATTATTTAGACCATGAATTTACACTCATTTGTTAGTACACAAAAGAATTGGTTTGTTTTTTAACAATCTGTTGAGATTACCACGTTGGGTGTAAAAAAAAGACCCTGACAAAGCCAAGGTCTTTTACTAAAAATCATTGTTGCCCGATAAAATCAAGGTCTTTTACTAAAAATCATTGTTGCCCGATAAAATCAATCGATAAGCTTCGCCTACTGTTTTTACTTTTCTTTTTTCTTGATTAAAAAGAAAAGTAACAAAAGAAAAAATCAAGGCTGTAAATCTTAACCTTGATTTCTACGACTCATTAAGAACGT
>JAYSRU010000138.1:0-1609 GCA_043720875.1 Crocinitomicaceae bacterium | reverse complement strand
GGTACTGAATTTATAACGTCAGTAAAAGTGACAGCTTTTGAAAATAGATTTATGCCAGTTCCTACCAATTTTGGTCAAACTTTCACGGGTATGGCATTTGTTAAAAGTGATGTTGCAGTTGTAACAGCCGCAATAGGCCGCACCAACATAAATCTTCGTGGTTCGATGGATATTGTTCAAGGTGGCACTTTTGAAATTGGTGAAAACATAAAAAGTAGTTTCGATAAAGCTTTCTCTGACTTACCGTATGTAAATGATGTTCAATGGCGAACTAATCTAAAATTAAATACTTTTATTCCCACAATCAGTTCTTTAGGTTTCAAAAATTCAAATTTTGATTGGTCAACAGCGGTAAATACAAATTTATCCTGTTCATCTAATAATTAAATTAATTTTGATAGCTACTTTGCACCAAGCACAAATGAAGACCATGTAAAATTAACAGCAGAAAGCGTTAACTGGCTCCTTGAAGAACTAAAAGGCAACCCACAATCCCCACACTTCCCAATCCAAGAAAACGCACTCACTGGCGATAACACCATTTGCGACAACCAAACCAAAACCTACGCAATTGCCGATGTTTGCAAAGTGCCAAGTCCAGTAATGTATACTGCCAACAACGGTACGCCAACAAACGGTTGGTCTGTAGAGGGTAATCTGGCTATTGTGAGTAGCACGCCATTTTCTGTTACGGTTACCACCACAGGCAATGGCGCAGGAAAAGTATTAGCCACGTTTCAAAACGGTCAAAAAACAACCAAAGATGTTTGGGTGGGTAAACCAATTTTTGGAATAACGGTCGCAGGTCCTGACAGCAGCCACACTTTTGCAACAATTGGTAGTGGTGATAATACAATTTCTATCGAAAATCAAGGGATAACATCGGTGCAAATGACACGAACATCTACGTCAGGTGCTGTAACCACGCTCATTCCATCGGGATCAACAATTTTTACGGCAAGAATAAATCCACAAACAACGCGATCTGTAACTGCCGTATTAACAAATGCTTGTGGCACAACTTTTTATACAGAATTTCTGATTGAAATGCTGCGAACGGCACAACCGTCAACCGTACAGTTTTATACTGTTTTTCCCAACCCAACATCTAGTGTTATCAACATTTCGTTGCGAAACACCACAAATCTGCCAACAAAAACCAACAAAATCGAAGCCAATTTGTTTGATATGGTAGGTATTCAAAAAGCAACCGTAGATGTGGTGGACAACACCGCCAAAATCGATGTTTCTGGACTTGCAAAAGGTTTGTATATCTTGAAAATTGATGTAGATGGCATGATTGAAACGCATCATTTTGCAATTGAATAAAAGCATTAGTAATATGAATTGTTTAAAATTCTTACATGATTTTTTGTAAAATAAAAAATCCTAATTCATACCAAAACTATGAGTTAGGATTTTTGTTTAATTAAACATGTCTGAAATACGTGTTAACCTTAAACTTCTACACTTCTAAACCTTTAAACCTTTAAACTTTCTAAACCTTCAAACTTCTAAACTACTTCTTCTTCAATATTTTATACTCCTCGTAACAGCCCGAAATGGCGTCCAAGATCTGCAAATCATTGGCGGTTTTTGTAAATGATTC
>JAYSRU010000137.1:0-4521 GCA_043720875.1 Crocinitomicaceae bacterium | reverse complement strand
ACACGTTATCGATAGAGTCTAAGTATTCGGTTCTGTTTAATGCATCTTTAAGACTGTCTTTCGACTTAATGAACTTGATTTCGTCGTCAGTTAAACTTAATTTTCGTGCAGAATTCCAATAGTTGGAATCTCGCTCGTAGGCTTCTTTAGTTGTAACCGCAAGTTCTGTTGAAAAATATCTTTTTGAAAATTTGGGACCAAAATCATAAGTATCGAATTCGGCAATGGTTGAGCATTCTGAGGCACCACTTTTATATTTTACGCCATAGGTTAATTCTTGCCTTTTCAAAACACATAAGCTGTCATTCAATTGCTCAAACTCTTGGTATATGTTGAATTTGTCAAAGCGTAACAAGTTGCCTTTGTTTAAGGTTAAATCAAGCTTTTGAATAAGGAAAGTGGAATCTATTACATACACGTAACCTTCTAATGTTGAGGTAGCCGTTGATCGTGCGGTTATTTTAATTTTATAAATTGTCTTACCATTTTCTGTATATTTTTGAACCAATTTGTATTTGTAGCTCAAAATTCCTGCAACCGAAATAGGGGATTGAATAGGTGATTCATTGAGATCATCCAAGTAAAGAAGGTTGTCAAAAAAATTAAAGTTAGACTTTACGGTCGTTGTATAGTAAAGATTTCTATCAGATCCTCTTAAGGAATAGGCATTTCTAATTTCTTTTACTTTGTTTGGTGGAGCGTAATTTCGTTGAATTTGCACTTCACATAAACTCATGTCGCCATTTTGAATGGATTTTATTTCAGCCGAAGTTAAATCGTTTTTATCTTCAGAGTCGTCTTTTTCTTTTTCCTTTTTGTTCTCCGGACGAATGATTTTTTCTTTCGCTTTGATGTAAACATTGCACGTGTGTGGGTAATTCCAGAGGTCCATTATTTCCTTACGATCCACTACTTTGAGCATAATGTCGCGCCCGATATTAGTCTTTTTGGCTTTGATCGAAACATCATCAATATCCTTCACTTTCAAACTAAAAAGTTGAACATCTCGAACGATATTTTTATTTGTGATGGTGATATAAGCTTCACGGTCTTCGTAGCCTTCAGACGAGATAACCAGGTAATATTCACCTTCAAAAAGTTGCATGGTATATTCACCTGACTCATTTCCTAGTGTACGTTGATCGGTGTTTAGTTTAATATAAATATTTGCAAAAGGAATGGGTTCATTATTTTCATTTGTAATTTTTCCAGACAAAGTAAATTGTCCACTTGCCCATTGGGAGCAGAGGATAGAAAAAAATAGCAAACAAGCTTTTAATGAATTCATACAATAGAAAGACGTGAAATCGGTTGATTTGTTACATAAAATGTTTTGTACTTAAAATCAATATTTCAAAATAGGATGCAAAGATAACTCCCGATAAACCTAACGCAACGGATATGTGATTAGTTTAGTATTCTAATAAATAAGTAGTGTTAATTAAGGATAAATGGTGGTAAGTGATTTTATTTTCCTTCGTTTCTTTTTAATTCTTCGATGTAAGCCATATGACGCATCATTCGTTTGTACATGTATCTTCTCAATAGGAACATTAAAAAGGTTACAACTGCAAAACCGTAATAGAAATACCATTTCTGCCAACTATCAGTATAGCATTTATAAGATACCATGAATAGAATTAAAAACGTTGCAGTTAACCAGATATAGATGAGTGCTTTGTGTATTAGTTGCATATTATTTATTTAATTTAATTTTTCCTCGGGGTTTAAGAAAGACATAACTACTGAAGTCTTGATTGGTGCGTATTCCATCGCCTAAAAATATTCCAGCCATACTGCGTACCACAACGGCCTTATTGGTATATATTACACTGTCTTTTTGATCCCAAAACAACTCTTCAGTTTCTAGGCGTTGTTTCTTAATTGGGTTATACAATTGAACGCTGTCTCGCACCAACATTAGCATTTTGCTTTCATTAATTTCGCCATACTTCGCAGTAAGTATAGATGCGATTTTTCCTTCGTCGTTATAGAAATGAACTTTAACTCCATTTCTTAATTTTGTACACATTTCTGGTTTCGAAAAAGTTTCAGCCGATTTTGCAAAAACGTGAACCTTTGTAAATCCACCGTCCGTGTAAACTACTTCTAGATCTGTACTTGTTTCGTTGGGTGAGCTAGCGTTACTACTGATTTTCCGAACCGATTCTAAATCATTTACACACGAAAAAAGAATTCCTGTCATGAAAAATAGGACAGGAATTCTTTTTAAATATATATCTGAAAAATGCATTAATTTATTTTAGTGTTACAGAAACACCCCAGCAGCTTAATGACATTGATTCACCAACTTTTTTACTCTCACGGAACATTTCATCTTTTTTAGGCCATAGCTTTTTATATTGAGCCATTAAAGCTGTTGCACCTGCTTCCGATGCCAACTGGTAAGCGTAATAGTAATTACACTTTCTTTCAAACGTTGTAGTTCCGCAACTATTTGCTTGAGAAGCAACATATTGTGCGCGGTATTTTAATCCGTCAGTTTTATATTTACCATCTAAGTTTTTCGACATATCATAAGCATCTTTCTTTCTCCCCATACCAATATACATATTGAAGGTATAATATTCCATTTCAATTTTTTGTTCTGCAGTAGGATTGTAATCTTTGGCTTTTTTGATAGCATCCAATCCATCTTGATAGCGTTTTTTGCTGTAAAGTGTTTTTGCTTTTGCAAAATAGGCATCAGCACTAGGCTCAATAGCTAATAAGGTATCAGAAAGCATTTCATACTCTTTGTTGTCCTGCCATTTTTTAACCTCCATGATATTCATTAGGTTTTTTACCGCTTCTTTTTTCGCTTCTTTTTCTTTAGGAAAGGCGCGCATATTTGCTTTAAGCTCAGGCTGAAAATCTGGATAAGTTTTTAAAACCAAACTTAACGTGTTGTTCAAACTTACTTGCGCTTCTGGCTTCATTTTAGCATCAGTAACCAATTTTGTAAGCACAAAATATTCAGTTAAAAGTCGTTGTTTTAGCACAACTTTTTCTTCAACAGTACCCAATGTGTACAATTTGTTGATATTTCCATAATAAGTAGTTACGAAATAATCCGCAACAGTTAAACCTCCTTTTTGCAAACCGGTTGCAAGGTTGAGGTCGGCTTTTTTATAATCAGGTACAGTTGAACTCACTTGATACAATCCACGAATTAAATACCAGTTATCATCAAGTCCTATTTTTGCCTGAGCTTTATCGTAAACGGTTAATACGGTATCTACTAATAATTTCTTTTTTACAGGATCTTTTTCTGCCGAAATTGCATTCCGGTAGCAGTCGATTAAGCGGGTATAGGCAATTTTATCGAAGTTTCCACAAATTGCTTCCGCCTTCAAATAGTTGCTTGCAGCCTCGCTGTATTTCTTCAATTTAACTCCTTCAGAACCGAAGTTACGATAACGTAGACATTCGTATTCAGGTCCAGAGGTTGGTGTAGTTTGAGCTACAGCTAAATTGGCAAGTGCAAGAGCTGCCGTAAAAAGTAAATTTTTCATTTTGTTTTTATTAATCGTATTGGTATTTTCTAAACCATTTATCGTTTTTGCCAGGTGCTAAAAGTATGCCAAAATTGATTAGCCAATAGTCTTCACGCAAACCATTTGTTTGATTGTTTCCACGTGTACCATAGCGTATACCAAGATTGATATTCGAAATAGATCTTTGAGAAGTTATAGGGAAACCAAAACCAATTCCAATTGATTTATCAGTTACTTGAGTTGTACCTAGACTAAAGGGCAGAGATGCAGATTGAACGCCAACACGATATCTTACTTTAGCCAAGTAGGGTATTGCTGTAGATTTATCAAAAATATTTCGATGCGGAGTGAATTCAAAGCCTAAATTGATCCGGGAAGTATTTTTATACGTAAAGGTACTGATTGCGGTAGAGGCTGTAAAACTTTCTTTGTATTGACTCCAAGCAGTAGCTTCGTAGTCAAAGAATAAGCTTAACTTGTAGAGTAACTTATTGGTGAAATTGGAATCTGTTTGTGGTTCGTAATGGTAAACTAAGCCTAAGCCCAAGGTGCTTGGTCTAGAGACTGTACCTTTTATGGATTCCGACGCCAATAAAAGTTTATTGGTTTGATACGTAAAATTACTTGTATAATAAAGGGAGTCTGTTCTAAACGAATTTATATTTGTGGTGGGTATGTAAGTTGCGCCAAGATCAATGCGGTGATTCTTCATGTTTTTACTGGCTTGAAGTCCGAATTGAGGCAGCACGTCCTTGTATTGATTATTGGTTTGTGAAATACCTCCACTAGTAACATTATTGCTCAAAGAAGATAATTGAACATCGTTGAAGATGCCAAATAAATAGGATCCTTGAATTCCAAGGTTTACTTTGTAGCCTTTGTAGTTTAGAACTTTACAAGATAATCCTGCTTGGAATGATTGTATGGAGCCGTTACCGTAATATTTGTAAAATACAGAGTCGCTTCCAGTTGTTTGGTGGGTATAAATGGAATAGTCTTTTTCTGAATATGGTTTGAATCCAAC
>JAYSRU010000136.1:0-1615 GCA_043720875.1 Crocinitomicaceae bacterium | reverse complement strand
TTTTATTTACATATTAATGTATTATATTTTTATACCGTTATTTCTTCTACATATTTATAATCCTTAAAAAAACCCGTGTTTAATTCACTTAATTTTGTTCGAAGTGGGACAGAGAATTTTCCTTCACAAAAATCAAGCATTAATTGAAATGTGTTGATTTGACTTGTTTCTTCTGCTTCTTCTGCTTTTTTTCTACATTCTTCCTCATACAATGATAATGCCAACGCACGTTGGACTTTTAGTTCTTCAAATGATGCTTGGGATGCCGCAGTTACAGTTTCTACGAATGAATTTAACATTGTATGTGAATATCCTGACATCAAAATTATACCATTGTCTGATGGTTCTGCAGGATTATTTGTTACTTTACCATTTAGATTCCAAAAACAACACAGTGGTGCTTTTTGACCTATTTCTGCAAACTTTTGTTTCAAGTAATCACCTGGAAGAATACCACGAGTTGTGTCCGCCATTTGGTCAAATTGACCGTCTGTTAAGAATATAATCATATCTAATGGTTCTGGAACTGCTACTGGTTCTGGAACTACTGGTTCTGGAACTACTGGTTCTGGAACTACTGGTTCTGGAACTACCGAAATTGGGATAACATCATCAAATTCAAAGGGATTATATGTTGTTCTAGTTGTGCTTATTGTTCTTGACTCTGGAACGATACTACCACTACAAATACCAGCAATCAAATCAATGGTTGCTTTTACGTTTGTGTTTTCAACGATGGAATGTTGTTTAATGTATTGCATATAATCCCATAATCTTGGATTTCCACCATTTAGATACGAACAATCCATTACTTTCGGTTTTGACGAAAATGAAATGAATTTATGTCTAAACGCTGGAGATGATGCTGACGCAGACAAAGCCACGAGTCCTGTTCCTACTTGTATTGGAATTCCACTCATTGAACCTGATGTGTCGAGAACATATAAAACTCTCATCTTTGACAAATCGCCTAGTTTAGATTTCATCGCCTCAAACTGTGCTTCAATTAGGTCATTTGGTTTTCCTTCTCTTTCATATTGACTAACTAATTCGTGAATAAATACAGTGTCACCACCGTGTACTTTGGGAGCATTCTTTTCAAACTCTTTTTTCGCTTTTTCTATTTCTAACGCAATCTTTTCTGCTTCATCTTCATCAGTGCAATTTTTCAATTTATCGTTCAATGTATCCATATTATCATTATGCTTTTTACTTGCTTCCAATATTGCTTTGGCAAAAATCGAAAAATTCTCCGCACATTTAATTCTATTTATTTCTGTCGTTCTTTGGTCTGTATTCGTATAATCTTTCTTTCTTTTACCAAGAGATTTCAGAGATACTACATTCTCCAAGGCACGCTTGTTTCTTTGTAATGCAACACCTGCAACTTTTGATGGTTCTATTAAGTGAGCGTTCTTAGAACATAAATACCTCTCTATCATATGAATCTGATTCCTCAATGGTTGAAGATATATACGCAATGACTTCAACAATCTATGCCATTTATTCTTCAATATCGTATTTTCGCCAACTGGCTTACCATTAAACGTTTTATCTTGTGTAATCGTTGGAAACAGCAGTTTCGAGCACTCAATCGCTCGTTCTACGTTCTTTC
>JAYSRU010000135.1:0-13437 GCA_043720875.1 Crocinitomicaceae bacterium | reverse complement strand
AAGTCGAGCGGTTTTCATTTTGGGAAGTTTAAGTAATTCTGATCCTTCTAGGTTCTTTTTTGCACAAGAAGTCAGCACTAATGCAAGTAAAAACAGGAGAGAATAGAATTTATTTAAGTAAGTCATGGTAAGATTTTGTTTCAATTTTTTTATCTAAAAGTTTGCTTTTAATTCCGTATTCTTTTGCTTTTTTCCAAGCAACAAGGGCCTCGACAGCTTTCCCTTGTTTACTCAAAATATCGCCATATTTTTCTTGAACAAAGCCATTTTTAGGATTCATCTCAATTGCTGTTTGAATTATCGAAAGCACTTGATCCGTTTCGCCTTTTTGTTGTAGAATCCATGCGCGCGTTGCTAGAAATTCTTCATTCTTGGGAACCGTGGTGATGGCCTCTTGGTTGATTATTAGGGCTTTATCCAATTGCGTTTTAGCATTTGCCAAACAAAGTGCCATTCTGTTTTTAACATCAGGATCATTAGCAATTAGCGAAAGTGATTTTTCAAAAGCTTTAATGCCATCGCTGGTGTTTTTCATGCCGAAATAGGCCTCTCCCAATGTGGCTTCGAATTCTGCCAATAAGGCATTGTCTTTTACCACAAACTCTTTCCCACTGTTTAATATAGTCTTACCTTCTTCAAAGTGATGTTCTCCGATAGCGCCAGATCCCGCAAACAAATAGGCCTTGGATTGTGACGGGAAAAGTTCAACACACTTTTTACCTTCCGTATACAAATATAAATGGTCGTATGAATTATAGGCCAAGCTCAATACTTGATTCCAAACTTGGAAGTTGGACTGGTCAATCACTAGGGCTTTTTTGTATTGCTCAAGTGCTAAATAGGTTTGGTCTGTATTCAAATACACATCGCCCAATATAAGCTGTGCTTTCATGAGTTTTGGATTCGAAGTGGCAAAGTACAGCGCTGGTTCTGTAAGGTTTAATGGATTGATTTCGTTGTTTTGCCAATCTATTAACGTGTTTCCCTTAATTTCTGGATCTAATTCTGGTGCCTGTAGGATGTTCATTAAGTTGATCCGCGCAGCGTCTAGATTTTTCTTTTTGTTCTGCTCGTATAAATACAAATTTGCTGCACCGTCTTTAGGATTTTTTTTGATAATTTCTTGCAATAAAGCGTCTGCTTTTGGCCCTTGTCGCGTTTGTTTGTAATAGTTCAATAATTCGTTCAATAATCCTTGGTTATCAGGGTTTTCAGCGTACGCCGTTTTTAATACGGTCTCTGCTTTTTCTAATTTATTTTGTGTGGCCAGTATTTGGAACATTCTAATGGATAATTCTGGAGAATTGCCCACCATCGAAATCACCTTCTCATACATGGGTAAGGCACGGTCATAATCACCCGAAAGTGTTAATGCTTCAGCAAATGCATACAACAACTCGGGGTTGCGCTCTTCTTTTTTAAGGAAACGGTCAAAATAGATGACAGAATTTTTAAAATCATTGGCATTTAGATAAGTATAGGCTAATTCTTGCGCATACCACAAATTTTTAGGATCAAGGTCTGCTGCTTTTTTTAGTTCCAACATTCCATTTTGTTGTTCATCCAGCGCAAAAGAAATTTGAGATAATGCATAATGTACCGCATCGTCGTCTTGTCGCATCGCTAAACACACATTGAAACTTTGTTTTGCTGCCGCATAATTTTTTGCAGATTTTTGGCGCAATCCCATGTGATATGCTTCGATGTAGGGAAAATCTTTTGCGGATAACGCGTGAGCATCATCTTTGGCCTGGTCTAATATCGAGGATTCGTTTGCTCGCTTTGGATTTCCATTCGCAGCATGTTTATTTGTTCCACAAGAAACAAGCACTACCAAAAGAAAGAATAGACCAATTATTTTCATGTTTATGAATTTATGGAGCAGTAATCACCCACGCTCAAATCTTGCGCTTTGCCCAAAACCTTTGCGTTTGCACCAATCATAGAATCCTTCATGTTGGTATTGTCAATAATAGTTGCGCCCTGTATAATTGAGTTTTCAATTCTACTGTTTGATATTTTCGAACCGGCTCCCACAGAAACGTGCGGACCAACTACAGCGTTTTCTATGATTACACCTTCCCCAATAAAGCAAGGAGGAATGATTATACTATTGATGTTTTGTAGCGATGCATGAACGGTGTTTATTTTTTTCTCCGCGTCATATTCTAACACACGTTGATTGGTATACACCGTAACTTCTTTGTTGCCACAGTCAAGCCATTCACTTACTTTTCCAGGAGTGAATTTAGTTCCTTTTTCGGTTAATCTGCGCAAAGCATCTGGCAATTGATATTCACCACTTTTTATCACAGCATTATCAATTAAGTAATCGATCTCTGTTTTTAGTGCTGCACCGTCTTTAAAGTAATAGATGCCAATCATGGCAAGGTCAGAAACAAACGTTTGTGGCTTTTCTACAAAATCAACAATGTTTCCGGCTGCATCCAATTTCACAACGCCAAAAGAACTTGGGTCATCAATCTGACTTACCCAAAGCATTCCCTCGCATTCGTCACCAATTTCGAAATCTGCTTTAAACAAAGTGTCTGCAAAAGCTACTACAATTGGTCCGTCAAGCAATTCTTTTGCACACATTACCGCGTGCGCTGTACCAAGGGGTTCTTCTTGGTAGAAGATAGATCCTGTCGCGCCTAATCGTTCGGCTACAGCAATTAATTCTGCTTCAACTTCTGCTCCAAAATCACCAATAACGAAACCAATTTCTTCAATTTTTTGTGAACAACAAGCAGCAATATCTTCCACTAAACGGTGCACGATTGGTTTACCACCAACGGGCACCAAGGGTTTAGGAGTAGTAAGTGTATGGGGGCGAAGACGACTTCCTCTTCCCGCCATGGGTACAATTATTTTCATTTATCTTAATGTCTTATTTCAACTTTCAAGGTGTTATTTAACACCTGTACTTCCAAATCCACCCGTTCCTCGTTCTGAGTCGGCCAGTGTTTCAGTAATTTTAAATTCTGCCTGTTCGGTTTTTGCAAAAACCAATTGGGCAATGCGATCTCCGTGATTTATTTTAAAAATCTCTTGCGATAAATTTACTAAAATAACACCAACTTCGCCGCGGTAATCTGCATCAATTGTGCCAGGCGAATTCAATACGGTAATTCCATTTTTGAATGCCAAACCACTTCTTGGGCGCACTTGAGCTTCTGTTCCTGCTGGAAGCTCTAAAAATAATCCCGTTTTTACCAATACTCTTTCAAGTGGTGCTAAACTTATTTCGTTTTCTAAATTAGCACGTAAATCAACTCCAGCGGACAATGACGTCTCGTATTTGGGTATTTCGTTGCTCGATTGATTTATGATTTTAACTTCCATGGGATGATATCTGGCGTAAAAGTAACTATTTGCGTTTTATTAAACGAGAAACATTTAATTTCTCCATTTTAAGTACAAAGAGTACGTAAACAATAATGAATGAATTGTGAATAATAAATTGAATAAGACTTCCCTTTTCTAGGTTCAGCAATCCGGTCACAAAGAAGAGCACCAGGGCGAAAGCGATGTATAAAACAAATTTTCTAAGGTTATACTTGATGGGGTAATGTTTCATCGACAGCACGTAACTTGCTACCATTTGGAACCCATAGACAAAGAATGTTGCCCAAGCGCTAGCCATGTAGCCGTATTTGGGAATGAAGATAAAATTGATTAGTACGGTAAGCAATGCGCCGCCAACGGCAATGTATGCGCCAAATTTTGTTTGGTTACTCAATTTATACCAGATGCTTTGATTGATGTAAATGCCAGAAAAAACATTCGCTAACAGTAAGATGGGCACAACACGTAATCCTACCCAATACGCGTCGTTGCTGATGAAATATTTCAAGATATCGATGTTTAAACTCACCAACAAAAACACCAATGAAACAATTGCGATGAAGTAATTCATTACTTTGATGTACACCATTTTTTTGTCAGGACTATTTGCCAAAGAGAAAAAGAAAGGTTCTGCAGCATAACGGTATGCTTGAAGAAAGATCGTTACCAACATGGCGAGTTTATAACAAGCACTGTAAATACCAACTTCGGCCTGGGCTTTTAGCAAATCTCCGGTTTGGGTATAAATCATCTGTTTCAGCATGATTCTATCAATGGTTTCGTTGATGATAAAGGCAAATCCGGCTAGCACCAAGGGCAAAGAATACTTCACCATTTTCCAAACCATTGTCCAGTCTATTTCTAATTTGATGTTCAGGTATTGTTTGAAGAGCAGCACTGGGCGAATGGCAGAAGAAATCAAGTTGGCTATTAAAATCATCACCACACCTTCTTCAGGTCGAGTTTCATCAAATAACACCAACATAAAAAATAGATTTAAAATAATGTTCACTGCGATCGATGCAAATTGAACACTTACAAAAGGAATGGCTTTATTTTCTTCTCGCAAACGTGCTAACGGAAGGGCTGCAATTGCGTCAACTACAACAATAATGGCTAATAAATTAATGTATTCGTTGTGTTTGGAGAAAAGCATCGCATCTGCGATGTCTTGGTTGTACAAGAACACAATCACCAAAAACAGTAAACAAACGATAGTAGAAATCCAAAAAGCATTTTGAAACACTTTTTGTTTATAGCCATCGTCAATGCCGTTTTCGTCTTTTTTATCTTGGAGAAAACGGAAAAATGTTGTCTCCATGCCAAACGTTAGCAACACAATTAAAAAGGCTACCCAAGCATATAACTCTGAAACTACACCATAATCACTTGGATGCACAAAAACTCCCGTATACAAAGGAACCAGCAAATAATTGAGTGTTCTCCCAACAATGCTAGACAAGCCATAAACAGCGGTTTGACCTAAGAGTTTTTTGAAAGGATTCAACGCCTTATCCTCTAAAATTAGGTTTACGTTTTTCTACAAATGCAGTGGTGCCCTCGATAAAATCTTTAGAACCAAAGCACGACCCAAATTGTTTGATTTCTGTTTCAAACCCATTTACGCCGTCTTCATAATTTGCGTTGATAGCACGAATAGCAGCCGCAATTGCACTGCCTGAATTGTTTAATATTTTGCTCGCAATTTTTTCAGCTGTTGGCATCAATTCTTCAATCTCAACCACATGATTTACTAAGCCAATTTCTTTTGCTTCTTGTGCGCCAATCATTCCAGCGGTACATACCATTTCCATAGCTTTTCCTCTGCCAACCAATTGTGCCAAACGTTGCGTGCCACCATATCCTGGAATTACACCCAAAGAAACTTCTGGTAATCCAAGTTTAGCGTTTACAGATGCAACGCGAATGTGTGCGCTCATGGCCAACTCTAAACCGCCGCCAAGCGCGAAACCGTTAACTGCAGCAATTACAGGCTTTGACATGTTTTGCACAAAGTTGAACAATAAATCTTGCCCAAGTGCAGCCATTTTTTCACCTTCTTCTTGCATGTAATTCGCAAATTCTTTGATATCAGCGCCAGCCACAAAAGCTTTTTCGCCCGAACCAGTTAAGATAACAACACCACAGTTTGCGTCTTCATTTGCAGCATTAAATGCTTTATTCAGTTCGGAAATTGTTTCACCGTTTAGGGCATTTAGTTGTGCCGGTCGGTTGATGGTTATGTAGGTAACATTACCCTTTTGCTCGCTTAAAACGTTATTGTACATGCTTAGAATTTTATGAATGTACAAAGATACTAATTTTCTTTGGAGGGCTTTTATTCCCTAGGTTCTAAGTTTTAAGCAACTAGGCGTTAGCAGTTGAATTATCGTGAAGAAGCGACAGCTTTATTTTCGCATTCTTTTATAAATTTTTATGGCAATCATTAAACCCACAGCCACGGCAAAAAATCCGATGGTGCCCCAGATCCAGTTGAGCGAATTTTTAAGCACTACTAAAAAGACGATTGCAACAAGGCACAAGGTGGCAAGTTCATTCCACAAGCGTAAACCGTTTGATTTCCACGTGAAAATATTTTTCGCCAAACGACGCATAATACGTTGACAAACGAAATGATAAACCAATAAGAGTGCTACAAAGCTAAGTTTCAAATGCATCCACGGTTGTTGCAACAAGCCCGGATTTAAGACCAGCATCCAAACGCCAAAAATTAGTGTGAGGAACATTGCAGGTGTTGTGATAATCCACCACAACTTTTTTTCCATGATCATGAATTGCTCAGACAAGATTTGCTTCGCAGGTTCGTTTTTTGCTTGCGCTTCTGTATGGTAAATAAAAAGGCGCACAATATAAAACAAGCCAGCAAACCAACTTACTACAAAAATTATATGCAACGCTTTAACGGTATCGTAACTCATGCGGCAAAGGTAATTTATTCAACAAACAAAAACCCATTTTACTTTTGAAAATAAAATGGGGTTTAATGATTTGGTGGTGGAGGTATTGTCTTTAATGCGTTTCCATGTATGTTTCTAATTCTCTGTAATTTGTAGTGAAAGAGAAGGTTGGCTCCAATAGAAAGTAATTTGCTTTGTCTGAACATTTAGGATAAGCATATTTTGCCCAATCTAAACGATTGCTATCGAACGAAAACTTTTTGGAGATTTCAGTTACTTGTGCAGCCGTTAGAAATGTTTTGTCGCAATACTTTTTAGCTTTCTCTAATTTATTAGAATCAAAACTTTCTTTTTCAAGCATAATAATGAACTGAGAAAAACCGTCATTAGTTGTTGCATTGCCGTTAAACGGAGATGGGGAAGTTACGGTTGAACCGGTGTTGGTTGTGTACCAATTGTACGATGAAATAGTTACGGTTTCCAAGATCTTCATGCTTCCGTTGGAATTAACTTCTGCAATCATGCGTTGGTTTTGCCCAAGGTTAATGGGGTTGCTAAAAACCATTGCGTTGTTGTTTTTGTCGAAAATTTGGACGCTCACAGCGCCATGTTGCAAGTCGAAAAAACGAAAAACATTGGTGGTATTGTAATGTGTTTGTCCGCCAACGGTTGCGTAATAGGATCCTGAAAGGTTCACTTTGATGAAGAATTCAGAAGCGGAAACCGTGAGCAGGCTTGTACAAAATGCGATAAAAAGTAAAGTTGTTTTCATTGTGCTTATTTTTTTTGGTTTGTCTTGACTATTCAATGAACGAGCCAAAGTTCAACATTTACATTAAGTCTGGCACAAATAGATTCAAAATAGCAGCGCCATTGTGCAATATTAGGTACATATCCTTTCAACATCCGTGCGTTGAAACAATGTTGTGCTCACGGTATTTATGCTTTAGGGTTCTCTGTTTCTTTGTAAAAACTATTTGAAAATGAAATCACTCTTTTTAATGCTATGCTGCTTGGGCCTTGGGGCTTGCGTTCCGGTTAAGAAATACAATGAACTTCTTGCAAAAGAAGCGGCTGCCACTGCAGATTTAGCGAAATACAAACCTGGATATTTGGATTATGAAGCTAAAAACATGGAGTTGAACAAACAAGTAAGTGATTTAACTTCCGCTATAGCTCAATTGAAAAGAGACACGACAGATTTACGTAGAGAGCTTTCGCAGTTGGAAGCAAATTACGATAAAGCATCGCAAGAAATCATGTTATTGGAAGGACATTTGGCCAAAGCCCAGTTGATGGGAGCGAAAGACACCAAAACATTGCAAAGTGATTTGGACGCGCGAAACCTAGAGTTGCAACGTAAAAGTGATGCGTTGCGCGACACAGAAAAAGAATTGAAGCAAAAACAAGCAGATTTAGAGTCGCGCGAAAAACGTGTAAATGAATTAGAAGAAGCCATTCTACGTCGCGATGAAAACATGGCTAAATTGAAAGGAAAGTTAAACACGGCACTTTTGGGCTTTGTAAACAAAGGCTTGACGGTAACCGAAAAAGACGGTAAGATCTACCTAAGTTTAGAGGCTAAGTTGTTGTTCAAAACAGGAAGTACAGATGTGGAAGCAGAAGGAATAACGGCATTAATTCAGCTTTCAAAAGTATTAGAAAATGAAAAAGAAATGCAAATTTTGGTGGAAGGTCACACGGATGTGGATGTGCTAAAAAGTGTAAGTCACCCAACGGATAACTGGGAACTTTCTGTGTTACGTGCTACTTCAGTTGTGGCAATCATGATCAAAAATTCGAAGATAGATCCAAAACAACTTACTGCAGCGGGCAGAGCATCTTTCGTTCCAGCAAGCGCAACAGACAAAGCGTTAAACCGTCGTATTGAAATCATCGTTACACCGAAATTAGACGAGTTGTATTCGATCATCAGTAAGGGATAGGAGTTTTTTATTCTTAATAAGGCCGTTTCAACAGTCTTAAATCGAGGCTTTTCTACGAGTCCGTCAGCTGACGGATGAGTGAATTATATTTTTGATATAACGATGAGTTGAGCGTTTTGCAACGGTCCTTTAATAATACTTCACAAAGATATTCTTTGCCTCGGTGAAAAACCGTAATGCTTCCCAACCTCCTTCACGACCCACTCCAGATGCTTTTACGCCGCCAAATGGTGTGCGTAAATCTCTTACCAACCATGCATTGATCCACACAACGCCTGCATCAACTTGATCTGCAACACGGTGCGCACGTTTTAAATCGTTCGTCCAAATGGTTGCCGCTAAACCATAAACCGTACTGTTTGCCATCATCAACACTTCTTCTTCGGTATCAAAAGGAGTAATGGTAACCACAGGACCAAAAATTTCTTCTTGGTTGGTGCGACAATCGTATTGCAACCCTTCAATGATTGTAGGCGCTAAATAATATCCTTTATCGTGTGGTGGTGCAAGTTGAACACGGTTTCCTCCGGTTAAAATCGTTCCACCTTCTGCTTGCGCTAAAGCTAAGTAACTTTCAATTTTCTCGAGATGAGGTAAGCTCGACAAAGCTCCCATTTTAGCTTCTTTATCTTGTGGAAAGGAAACTTTGGTGCGTGCTGTTTTTTCTACAAAGGCTTGCTTAAATTTCTCATAGATTGGTCGTTCTACAAAAATACGAGAACCGCACAGGCAAATTTGACCTTGATTTGCAAAACTAGATCGCATGGTGGTAGTTAACATGTCGTCAAAATCACAATCGGCAAAGATGATGTTGGGGTTTTTACCGCCCAACTCTAAGGATAACTTCTTAAACATGGGTGCAGCGGTTGCCGCTAAATATTTTCCAGTAGCTGTTCCACCGGTAAATGAAATGGCTTTAATTAACGGATGTTTCACGATGGCATCACCCACATGGGCGCCCAAACCGTGTAAAATATTCAGCACTCCAGCAGGCAATCCTGCTTCTTGGCAAACCTCTCCCAATAAAAACGCAGTGTAGGGCGTAATTTCGGAAGGCTTAGCAATTACACAATTTCCGGCAGCAAGTGCGGGGGCAATTTTCCATGAAAACAAATACAATGGAAGGTTCCAAGGAGAAATACAACCCACAATTCCGATCGGTTTACGGGTGGTGAAATTTACACCAACGCCTTCCATGTTGTGCGCTTCTGAAGAAAAATGTTGAATAGCTGTGGCAAAAAATTCGAAATTCGAAACCGCTCGTGGAATGTCGACATGTGCCGCCAATGTTTCCGGCTTGCCATTGTCTTTGGCTTCGGCTTTTACGAATAAGTCCATTTTTGCTTCAATGCCTTTTGCAACTTTCATGAGGATGGCAGAACGTTCATCGATAGACATTTTGCTCCAAATGGGAAAGGCAGCTTGCGCAGCAGCAACAGCCAATTCAACGTCGGCACTGTTGGAAGATGGAATTAGCGAATAGACCAAACCAGTTGCGGGCTCATAGTTATCAATGTATTCATTATTGACAGGCGCAACATATTTTCCGTTTATAAAATTGGCTAATTTTTCCATAGTGTTCAATTTAGAAGCGCTACGCATTACAAAAAACGCAACGTGACGCGAAGTTAAACTATAATTTGAAAAGAGAAACCAAAATTGTTGCGGAGGTTGGGGTTTGGGTGGGGGGTTTAGATTCCCGTTTCTGTTCTTATAAATCATTTTACTCATGGTTCTTTAGTTTTTAAGATAGAACTCAAGGGGAAAACATTTACAGTATTAGGAGACCTTTCTTACCAAGTAAAAACATCAATCAATTTTCCTTTTCTAAATTGAAATACATCATAATTATTTTTGGCTTTTACCATTGAATCTCCTATTTTAAGTTCCCCGCTTGTCGCAAAAGGCAAATTATAATGTTTCTTTTTAATTACAACACTTGGCTCACCCTTTACATTGGTTTCAATACTTGTGATGGTGCCATCAAAAAATATCTTTGCCCCATTTTTTTTCGCATCGTATTGGTTAATAAAAACATACGCTACGAAAACCCCACAACCCACAACGAAACTTGTCAAAATAATGGTGTTATAATTTTTCATCTATTCTCTATTTATTGTTTCATCTATTGGAAGCTCTTAATGCGAATTAATATTTGCCGTTACCTACAACACACCCAAAGCTAAACATTCTACCGCCAAGAACAGCCCGGATTTTTATTATTCGACGAATTACCGAATACTTTCGCCAACGGTTTAGTGCAAAACAACAATTTGAATGAAATGCATCGGTAATTCGCAAGGCGAACTCAAAAAAGAATGTATCTTTATGCTCATAAATAATTACTATGGGATGTTCTAGTTGTAGCAGTTCTAAGGGGGGAACTCCAAATGGCTGTCAAAATAATGGAACCTGTAGTTCTGGAGGATGCAATAAATTAGGTGTATTCAATTGGTTGAGCAACATGGCGCTACCAGCTGGACAAGCACCCTACGATATACTAGAAATTAGGTTCAAAAATAGCCGAAAAGCGTTTTACCGCAATTCAAAAAACTTATCACTGCAAGCAGGTGATATTGTAATTCTAGATGCAGCCCCAGGATTTGATACAGGTGTGGTTTCAATTGTCGGTGAATTGGCGCGTATTCAAGTGCGCAAGAAATCACCCAACATGAACCAAGAAGAAATTAAAAATATTTTGCGCATCGCTACGCAAGCAGATGTCGACCTTTGGGTGCAAGCGCGTGAAGCAGAAACGGTTGTTTTACCGCAAGCACGTTTGGTGGCACAAAACATTGGGTTAGAAATGAAAATTTCTGATGTTGAATACCAGGGCGATCGCGGAAAAGCAACGTTTTATTATACTTCCGAAGAGCGAATCGATTTCCGTCAATTAATTAAAGACTTGGCAGATAAGTTTAAAGTGCGTGTAGAAATG
The DNA here is from genome assembly GCA_043720875.1 of Crocinitomicaceae bacterium. GTDB lineage: Bacteria > Bacteroidota > Bacteroidia > Flavobacteriales_D > Crocinitomicaceae > JAYSRU01. The sequence goes on along the minus strand of JAYSRU010000135.1, from coordinate 2,287 downwards.
CGCCAAATTGGATCGCGTCAAGAAGCGCAACGTATCGGTGGTATTGGATCTTGTGGAAGAGAATTGTGTTGCTCAACTTGGTTAACAGATTTCAGATCGGTTTCAACTTCGGCAGCGCGTTACCAACAACTTTCACTAAACCCGCAAAAATTGGCTGGTCAATGTGGTAAGTTAAAATGCTGTTTGAACTACGAGTTAGACATGTATTTGGATGGTATTAAATCCTTTCCATCTACAGAAATAAAATTGCAAACGGCCAAAGGAACTGCGGTTCACATCAAAACAGATGTTTTCAAAAAGCAAATGTGGTATGGCTATATCGGCGAAGCTGCAGGCGGCGGATTGATTGCCTTGAAAGCAGACCAAGTTAGAGAAATCATCGAATTGAACAAGAACAACAAAAAACCAGGAGATCTTTCAGAATTTGTGGAAGAAGAAGTGGAAGAAGTTGTTCCAGATTATACGAATGTTGTGGGCCAAGACAGTTTGAATCGTTTTGACAGTGTATTCAAATCAAAGTCCAAGAAAAAGAAAAAGAAACCAGGATCTGGATCAGGCGAAGGTACTGTGGGTCAGAATTTGAACCAATCGAGACCAGTGGTTGCCGCAAGATCAGCCGACAGATCGGATAAGAAAACGGACGAACAGAAACCGCTACCGAATCCAAACAGACCGGTAATTAGTGCAGAAGCACGTGCAGAACAAAGCAAGCGTGATCAAGCTAGAAACGAATTGTTGAGAGCAGAACGCTTGAAGCAGGCTCAAAATCCGGATGGTACGCCAACAGTTGGTTTTATTAAAGCCGAAGATGCGGAAGGAAAAAGTAGTGCGAATAAAAAACGTTGGAAGAAAAAGAAGCCGAATAACGGTGGAACAAACCCCTCAGCACCAAGCAATGATTAAGCTAAAACTCACCCTTATTTGTTTCGGAATAGTGCTGCTAGCAGGCTGTTCCGAAACTCCTTTTTACAACAAAAATTTATCTATCCCGAGTGGAAGTTGGAAGCAACAAATGCGTCCTACTTTCAAGGTGAAGATAGACGACGTGGATGCAACCTATGATTTTATACTGACGGTGCGCACCACCACCAATTATAGCTATAACAATTTATGGCTATACCTGAACACAAGTGGACCTGGAAAAATTACGGGTCGCGAACCATTCGAAATCAAAATTGCAAATCCAGACGGATCTTGGACCGGTGAAAAATCGGGCAGCATTGTGGAGAATCGTTTATTGTTTAAGCGCAGAAAACTACCCAATAAAGGAACGTATACGTTTGAATTGGAACAAGGCGTAACGATGACTAGCCTCAACGACGTAATTGATGTTGGATTAGTCATTGAGAAAAATAAATAACGCTTAGTCTACGTCTAAATGTTTTGAAGGGGTGGTAGGGGCTTTTTTCTCCTTTTTGTTTTTCCAAGTAAAAGTATAACCTAAAGAAAGTATCCATTCTTGTGCTCTTGAACCCGTTAATGGCTTTCCATAAATAAAGTTCACGCTTAATTCATTAGCACCTTTGAGGTCAATTGAAGTTCCAGCATACAATCTGTAACGGGTTACAGTATATTGCCTTGCGCTTGGACTCAAAGAATAAAACCACTCTCCAGAAATGGAAGGTTTAAACCGTGATTTTTTTATTTGGTACGTTAATTCTGGTTTAAAGCGAAACGACTTTTCAAATTCTGTCGAAGATCCAGACGTAGAAGCACTGCTCGAATAAATGGCATGTTGATAACGCACTCTAAACCCAAGTTCCAAACGTTTTGTTAGGTTGTGTGAAAAATCTAGATTCACGTTAATTCTGTTACTCGCCGTTACGTTTCCGTATTTATTTTTATTGCCAATAATTCGATAAGCGATAGAAGGCTTAAACCATTTTGTAAGTTTATACGCTCCACTAATTTCGGCAAAGCGAGTCTCTAAACCCATAATCTCAGTAAAACGAGAATTAAGTTCTGTTGACACCGTAAAATCTTTAAATAATTCACGCTTCACCTCGGCGCTTAGCCAAAGTGCTTGCTTTTCTTGTTGAGCATTTACACCTATTTGTACTAGAATAAATGCAATTGTTAAGCGCAACACCTTAGTTTTTTCTAATAATTTGAGGAACTTCGATAGTAGATTTTTTATCCGTTATCTCAATCGGAAAAATTAATGCTTCTTGTCCTGACGGGCATGTTGTGGGGTCAAAACACTTGCTGTAAACGATTAATTTATATTTTCCTTTCGCTAAATATTTAAATTCGAAAGAACCGTCTGGACCAGTTGCCACTTTTGAAC
>JAYSRU010000134.1:0-4545 GCA_043720875.1 Crocinitomicaceae bacterium | reverse complement strand
ATTATTTCCTGTTGAGACCCAAACGATTGCTTAAACATTAAACTGCAATGAATTTTATTTATGTATTTATTGGTGGTGGAGTAGGGAGCATAATTCGTTATGTAATTGGTTTAGCTGTTGCGCGCAATTTTTACGGTAATTTACCCATTGCTACGTTTATTTCAAATGTAATTGCGTGTGCTATTTTAGGCATCACACTTTACGTAACGCGCACATGGTTGCAAGAAAATAGATGGGCAAATGAATTAATTATTATCGGTTTGTGCGGTGGTTTAAGTACAATGAGTACATTTTCGAAAGAAACATTTCAGCTCATCAATCAAGGTGCGGCACTTTATGCATTTGCCAATATACTGTTTACACTTGTAGCCTGTTTTGGAATATTATGGCTCATGAAAGCTGTCAGCTAATTTACGCTTGAGGTATGAATAATAAATTGTCATTCTGGTTTAAGCACATTAATTTCTTGGCATTTATTACAATTGTTAGCGTTTTCTTTGTCTTAAAAAAAGAAGCCAGTCCATTCAATCAAGTGATATCGGGTGATGGATTAGGTTATTATGCTTATTTACCGGCATTGCTCATAAACGACGATGCAGCATTAAACTTTAAGGAAGTTGACACGGTTTTGACGAAATATTATGCGCAAAATGCCTTCGAAAAACCGTCCGATAACTTTTTAGTCACAAAAAACGATCGCAAAATAAATAAATACTATCCGGGCTTGGCATTGATTTGGACGCCATTTTTTTACGGTGCGCATGTAATTGCTCATACTTTTAATTACCCAACCGATGGATATTCTGCGCCTTATCAACATGCAATTACGCTGGCTGGTCTTGCATTTCTTTTCCTTGGATTGTATTATTTGAAACAACTGCTGTATGAAATGTTTCGCACTTATTTTAGCGCAAACTTTGTTCCACTAGCCTTGTTTTTCGGCACTTATTTGTTTAATTACTCCAATTTCTTCGGGGCACATTCGCACGTATATTCTTTTGCAATGCTAACGATGTTCGTTTACTTCGTGCACTCATTTTTTACGAAAGAAGCCACTGCGTCAAAGCATTTTTTTATTGCCTTGTTTTTATTCGTCTTGCTTGTTTGCATTCGTCCGTTAAACGGAATAATAGTATTTGCAATTCCCGCATTTGCAGGAAATTTCACGTTGTCAAAGATCCTTAAGCTAATAAGGTTTAAACGCGCTTCAATGCTTTGGATTGGCTTAACACTGTTGGTGCTCGGGTTTACCTTAACCATCTTTTACATTCAAACGAAAAGTATTTTACCGTATGCTTACCCCGGCGAAGTGTTTCATTTCGCACATCCACGGTTAATGGATGCGTTATTTTCTTATCGATCAGGATGGTTGCTGTATGCTCCAATTATTGTACTCTCCTTTTTTGGTTCGTTTTATTTGGGGAAGAACAAACGATTAGTACTGCTCGTAGCAATTCTTTTGTGTGTGATTTATCTCTACAGCGCTTGGTGGTACTGGATAATCATTGCTAGAACGATGATTGATTTCACCGTGCTTTTCGCCATTCTATTGGCGGCGCTTTTGAAATACTTTGAGACTAAGGTGCGCGTTTTCAAAGGCTTCGTCGCACTAGTTGTACTCACCGTGGGTTACCACCAACTGAAATGCTACCAATTTAGAAATGGTATTTTAGTAGAACATTATTCTACAAAAACGATGTTTTGGCAAAATTTCGGAGCCCTAAATCCAACGCAACTTTATGTGGTACAAGAGAAAACGTTGTTACAATCCCAAAAATTGGTGCGTGATTTTGAGCAGGAAACCCTTGGCGCGAATCGTGTAAGTTCGGTTGTCCATACCGGGAAATTCTCAGAAGAAATAAATGCATCGCATCCTTACTCAAGCGATTTTGGCGCGAAGTACCCAAGCTTTTTTAGCAAGAAAGGGGTTAAACAATTCCGTTTAGCATCGTGGCTTTATTGTTCGAATGAATTAGAAGAAGCACAAGTTTATGTTAAGTTTTTGAATCACTCAGATTCTATATTATTCACTCAGGCTTTCTACATTAACGATACAAAAGAAAATGCCAACCATTGGATATATAAGGAATTTGGATGCCAACTTTCAGCAGAACAATTGCGTTTTACTAAAGCGATTAAACGGATTCAGGTTTTTTATTGGAATAACAAAGGCAAAGGTTCGCTTTACCTTGACGATGTAAAGTTTGAATTCTTCTTGAATAAAAAAGAGGTAGATGCGTTCTTGTAATAAATAGTTTTAAAAATGGGTTATCGAGTTGTCATTTGTTTATTCATACTTGTAAACCTTTCAAAAGTATATTCGCAAGACTCGGTGCGTCGAAGTTTTAGTTTTGAAGTGGGATTTCGCATGGAAAGCACGAGGGTAATTGTAGACAACGAGCTTAAATTTGGCTTGCCTGGACCAACGGGTATTACCAATTTTTCTGTTGGTGGTTATGGTTATACGCAAAGCGTTTTGAGTATTTCTTTGCTAAAACAAAATGAGTACTTTTTTGAATCAACCTATAAGATAAATCGTTTTCAATTTCCAATGTTTTGTAGCGTTATTAGTTCGAGTATTCAGGCCAATGCATCTTATGGAGAATTTGCTTCATATCAGCAGAGTTTGTATGGTGTTCTTCAAAACTACAGCACTGTCAATGCCATTTATAATTCAAACTCAGTTTTTCTTAACCTAAGGTTTGGAATAGGATTCAATTTAATTTCCCCGAAAAAACACTTTCATATTGTGCCTTTTATAAAGATTGGAGGAGGTCGAATGATAAGTAATGCGTTGACGGAGAATTCAGTAACGCACCGGCGCGTTTACCAAACCAATGCGTTGCCTCCTGCTGTTTCACAAAATTTTGATTCTACTTATGTAACCCATGATGCGGAAGAATTGATATTATTTAACCGCAGGGTAAAAGACTTGTTTTCAACCTTTGGAGTTAAATTTGGGTTTTTGTTTTACAAAAAAATTGGAGTTAACTTAGAATGTGGGGTACAACTTAAAGGAAACGCACTCGTTAATTACGGTAACACGTACCTCTTTAGATCTGGTTTTTATTATCAGACTGGGATAGTGTATCAATATAATTTACCTGCAAAAAAGAAGAAAACGGAACGAAGCGGAGTTTTGGAGTGGTGAATGGAACGTTCGAGTGTAATAAAAGGTGAAAGCTCAGAAAGTCACGAAGTGCGTCAGCGACCTATGTTGTTCATAGCCATGACAAGGATTTCAACGAACTTTTTGTCCTTTTTTCAAGCAAAAAGCATGACAAGAACAAGCGAAAGCTTGTGAATACGAACAAAGGCTTGGTCTCGTCATTTGAGACGAGACCAGGCGATTTTCACACTGAGTTTATCGTAGTGTATCATTTTTTGGCCCGGCACTACCGTTTGGTCTTCGAAAGCTGTGCTTGTCTCTTATTGGTAAGGTGAGCGTGGAGTTTGGGAAATTGAATACATTTGAACCCTTTTTTTCTGTTTTCTTTTAATTATCGATTAAAACTCACTATTTTTGTTTAAAATAAAAGAAAATGGCTTACAGTATTCAAATAGATGAGACGGGCAAAAATGCCAAAGCTTTTTTAGAGTTTGTGAAAACATTAGATTTTGTATCTCATGTAAAAAAAATCAGTAAAAAAGAGCAATTAGGTGAAGATTTAAAACAAGCATTTAACGAGGTTAAATTACATCAACAAGGAAAATTAAAACTCAAAAGTGCCAAAGATTTGCTCAATGAGTTATGATATATTGGCGACCGATCAATTTGATAAAAAAGTAAAACAAATTGCCAAAAAACACAGATCCATTAAAGAAGATCTGAATATTTTGATTAATGAATTATCTGAAAATCCAACCTTAGGTGATGAAATAATCCAAGATGTATTTAAAGTTCGAATGGCAATTTCAAGTAAAGGAAAGGGAAAAAGTGGAGGATCAAGAGTTATTACGTATGTCCAAACAGTAAATCAAGTAGTTTATTTAATTGATATCTATGATAAATCTGAACAATCTTCGATTTCATCAAAAACGCTTAAAGAATTAATAGAACCTCTTTTAGATTACAAGCTTTAAAATTCCATTTATTGCGTCAAAAAGATTATAAAAACAAGTATTTCTATTTCAAAAACAGGATTTTCATCTACTAAAATACATGTTCTCCCACTGACGGAGTTCTGTTTAAATCAACTTCATAAAACCAATAAAAACCGACTCAAAATGAATCGGTTTTATTATATCTAGTAAGGTGTTCATTTTCAGAAATATACGGCATACCGTATCTTACCTCGAATAACGCTTTTGCAAAAGCTATTCTTCGCCTTCAAAAGCTTAGCTTTTTCTTAAGTAGAAAAACAATAGAAGCTGCTGACCAAAAACCTACCGAGCAAAACCAAAAGAGTTTGCCAAAGAGGAGCCGCGACCGTCTGCTGACGGTTTCGACGATGGTAAACGATTGCTAAAAACAAAAACGCCTAGTCTCGTCATTTGAGACGAGACCAGGCGATTTATCATTTTTTGGCCCGGCACTACCGTTTG
>JAYSRU010000133.1:0-13450 GCA_043720875.1 Crocinitomicaceae bacterium | reverse complement strand
TAAAACGAGAATTAATGGCTTAATTAGATTAACGCACCAAGAGTATGTTTTTGAGGTGAAGGATGCTAAACGAAATTTTTGGCTCGAAACTAAAGTCTATACGGATGACGCTTTTGATAAAGATTCGAGTTTTTGGGTAAAAAAAAGACCATTTACTTTAAAAGCAATGGAATTAGATTTTATTCATACCCAAGATAGTATTGTTAATTATCACGAAAGTGATGAGTACATGCGGATTAATGATAGTACAAGAAACAAAATTAAATGGACAACCTTGATTTTTGAAGGAATACGACATGTGAATTCGTTTAAAAAAGAAGAGTGGGGCATTAATGGATTGGTGAATCAAATAATCCCATTTGGTGTGGGAGGATATAGGCACAGGTTGGGTTTTTATTATGCAAAGGAATTTAAAAATGGAAAAGCATTTAGTGTGGATCCTCAAATAGATTATGGGTTTTTAAATAAAGATTTTAAGGGGCAATTGGGAGGTAGTTATACGTATAATCCAAATCGTTTCGCAAAGATTGAATTCATAATTGGGGATGTTTATGATTTTGTTTCTAACACGCAAAATGTTCAAGGTACCTTTGCGCCAGGTAACCGTGTGAGAAATAAAAAAGTTGAATTGAGCCATCGCATGGAAATCGTCAATGGTTTATATGGTAAAATTGGCGTTGAATATTCCGATCGCACCTCTATTACTGGAATTAAGTATCCTGCATGGGATTCTTTGTTTGGAGCGCTTAAGAACCCAGTGAGTTTCGATCCATATCGTATTCTATTGCTTAATGTCGATTTGGAATACCATTTTCGGCAAAAATATATTGTCAAAAGAGGGAGGAAGATTGTGCTTGGCTCACCTTATCCAACATTGTACTTGAACTATAAACAAGGAATTCCAGATATTTTTGGAACGCAATCTAATTTTAATGTAATAGAATTTAGAATTCATGATGATGTTGAATTGAATACATTTGGAACCAGTGAATGGAAATTATCTATGGGTGAATATTTACACAAAAAGGATTTGAGGATTATTGAACATAAATATTTCAGGCCTTCAGATCCTGGCGTCTTCTCAAATCCCGTAAATACACTGCAGATTCTTGACACGATACTAAATACGGCTAATTCTTATATTCAATTTAACTTTATTCATCATTTTAAAGGCTACTTTTTGAATAAAGTTTGGCTACTCAATCGTTTGAAATTAGAAGAAACAATTGGAGGCGGGTTTTTGGGAATACCTTCAATTGGTTTTAGTCATGTAGAGTTCTATGCAGGTTTAGAGCGTAAGGTGAGAATCAGAGAGACGATTTTTAAAGTTGGATTTTATGCAGTGACAGGAGATAGTAATTTCTCGAAGGCTAGTTTTAGGTTCAAATTTGGGTTCAATTTTTACGACAACTTTACCGGAAAATGGCAATATTAAGGCTAACGATGAGTTCAAATTCTTTTAATTACAATCTATATCACACAAAAGCTAAGACCATTGCTGCGTTTTCAAATCTAGGCATAAAACAAATCATTAAAACGGTTAAAAGGCTCAAATCGAGGCTATGGTTAAATTTAATTTGTGAGTTACCTTTTGGTAGCGATCCAATAATATTTGACACTAACCATGAGTTTGAATTCTTTTAAGTAAAACTTTTTTACACAAAATCTAAGACCATTGCTGCGTTTTCAAATCGAGGCTATGGTTAAATTTAATTTGTGAGTTACCTTTTGGTAGCGATCGAATTAAATTTTGACATTAACGATGAGTTGGGAACGCAGCAATGGTCGATTACTGAATGATGTTGGTTTCTTTACTGTATTGCTTCTGGCAAAATAAAACAACAGCAACAGCTAATAACGTCATCACACCGAAACTCACTGCTAGTAACCCGTAATTTAACGTTCCTGCAACTAGTTCCTTGGTCGCCATTACAATATTCACAATAGGAATACATGCCGTGTAAATATTGTATTCAAAGCCGGGCATTAATCCAATCATTGCTGGCAGAATAATTACAATATTCAAAGGAGTAATTAAGCTTTGAGCTTCTTTAAATGATTTTGCATAAATAGCAATTGGAATAAGAATGCCTGCAAAAAAGACCATCAACGGAATCAAGAGTAAGTAGATCACGACAATAAATTCGAAACTAATAATTGATTTTGCAGCAGAACTCAATTCAGGGATTCCTAGTGAATCTAAGCCACCAATACTAAATGCTAGACCGATCAACGCAAAAGTGCCAGCAGCAACGCCAGAAACCACAACTACCAGCATCTTTCCAAGCAAAATTTGCCATCTTTTAATAGGCGCGGTTAATAAAGTTTCGATTGTTCCGCGTTCCTTTTCGCCAGTAAACAAATCAATAGCGGGATACATACAGCCGATAAACCCAAAGATCACGAACATATAAGGTAAAATTCCGCCTGCCAATTTACCGATCATTTCTTGTGTTGAAGCAAGGTTACGGTAATTTGCAACTACTGGAGTGAGTTGTTCTTGGTTGATTTCTAAGGCAGTTAAACGTTTAGATATTTCGATTGTTGTGAAATGATCTATAACTTTTTTAGCCCGCTCCTCAAAACCAACATCACTCGCTTTAAACAATACCGCAATTTGACCTGTTTTTCCGGATTTCAAATTGGCTTGGTATGCCGAAGAAACAGAAAAGCCGAAATCACATTTTTTAGCTTCAATGGCTTTCTTCATTTGGCTGGAATCAGAATAGTTTTTGATATTCATTTTCCATTTTTTCTTGGGTAACGCGCTTAAACTCGTTTTGAAAGTTCCTTCTGCGTCTACTATACCAACAGTTACAATTTTGTTTGCAGCCTTGTCCATGGCAGATTTGGTGATCGTTTTTGTAAAACTCAAGATCAATGGAAAAATTAATATTGGAATCACTATCATCGTAATGAGCGTCCTACGGTCACGTAAGGTATCAATCATTTCTTTTTTGAAAACTGTAAAAATCATAACGTAGCAGTATTAGCAGTTAATGTATCGTTTGAATCGGTAGCATTTCCATTATTTTTTATGACGCTGATGAATGCCTCTGTAAGGTTTAGTTTTGTGCTTGCTTTGAAGTTTTCAAAAGTATCATTATACAATAATTTTCCTTTATGAATGATGGCCATATCGTCGCACAGCAATTCAACTTCACTCATGATGTGGCTTGAAAAAATTACTGTTTTGCCACGTTCTTTACAAGATCTGATGAGGTTAATAATGTTTTCAGCGGTGATAACATCAAGTCCACTCGTGGGTTCGTCAAAGATTAATACTTCTGGATCGTGAATCATGGTGCGACATATGGAAACCTTTTGTTTCATTCCTGTACTCAATTTCCCAATGCGCTTATTCTTGAAATCGTGCATATCCAATAAATCGAACAAATTATTTTTTCGTTCTTCAATCAGATGTTTTTCAACTTGATAGAGTTTTCCAAAATAGTCAATAATTTCATTAGGTGTAAGTCGCGCGTAGAGATTGGTTGAACCGGTTAAAAAACCAATTTTTTTACGAGCTCCTTCGGGGTCTTCTCGTGTATTAATTCCCGCAATCAAAACTATTCCAGAAGTAGGATTGAAAATTGTCGAAAGCATGCGTAATGTGGTGGTTTTACCAGCACCATTTGGCCCAAGTAATGAAAATATTCTTCCCGGCTTGCATACGAAACTAATGTTATCGACAGCAACTTGCTCTTTCGCATCTGTTTGAAGCTCTTTCCTTTGTTTTTTAGAAAGTGGGTATATTTTACTTAGGTTCTCAGCTATTATCATTCCTAGGTTATTTAATGTCGTACGTTATCAACTCAATGAGGTAACAAAGAAAAGAATTAATAAGCGGTGGTAAAAATTAATTGCACGAAGTGGAAATAATTAAGGTTTAATGGTAATATTCGCTTACAAGAAAGTGTGTTCCACTCTAAGCGTATTTGGTGGCTAAAATCAATGATCGCAAACTCTGCCTTTTGTATTCCCTTTAGAGAACTCAGCATCCATTTTTTCTAATTCCTTCAATAATTCGGCGGATGGCTTTTGAGAAAGCAAACCGGTTAAGTCTGGTTGACCTGCATCAACCCAAGCCGAATACCAATAATTTCCAACTGCAAGAATTGCAAGCCTTAATCGGCGTTCAACCATTCCGTTTAATTTGTCGTGATAGGCATCAGAAAATTCTTTAGAATAGGTTTGCATCAATACACTTCCGCGGTTTTCATAACTATATTTTTGATCCACTGGAAAGGTTGAAGTTAGTTCTTTTTCAAAGCTTAAAACTGAATCTACAGCATTGTTACTTTGTCTTACAGCATCCCAAATGAAATCTAACGGTTTTTTTAAGTAGCTGGCTTTACCAACAAAATAGTCGTAATTATCTATGTTTATTTCCAATAATCTACTTTCCCATAAGCCATGAATTCCCCGCTGGTTGGTAAGTTGACCGTTATAGTTTTCTGTAGTATGCAAGGGCACGTGCGCATCTGCAATATAATGGCCAATGTCGGCAGAATATTTTAGAATGAGATCGACGTTTTTTTGTTCAAAAGCTTTGGTTAAGCGCATTTTCATAACTTGAATATGCCATGGAACAATACCATATGCTTGGAGTGTGTCTTCTGTATATTTGTCAATTGCTTTAAACCATAAGCGGGGCACTTCATCAAAAGCATTTTTTCCATTCAAGGCATAGTGGTCAATATCGATATAATGACATTGCGCTTCTCCATCCACCGCATAACGACGTTTATCAGGATCAACTGCATGATCGGTTATATATTCAATATGTTCTTTATAAAACCCAAACATTTCTGGTGGAAGCGTAAAAACGGCAACGCGATTAATACGTTTATGCCCCGTAAATCCCCATTTTTTACAGCACGTATCTTTGTAAATCAGTTTATATTCAGCTTGATTGCTGGCGAATAAGAGTCCAACAATAAACAGCAAAGAAATACTACTAAATTTTAACCAGTTTGCCATCTTTCAAGATTGGAATTACACGCGTTTGATTGGGAGTTAAGCAATAAATAATATCATCCTTCAAATTTAGACCTTTCATACGTCTTCTGTGTGAACTCGATTTTAAGAAACCGATATGGTTTAATTCAGCGGTCTTAAACAAATATTTTGCAGCAATTGAGCTGTCTTCTTCTGCGATAAAATCTCCAGTGCTTACCAAATTATCTAAAATGGCACCAGCACAAATTGTATCCTCTAAATTAAATTTATCTTGCCAACCAGAACACAAACAAAGCACGTTTTTATTCAATGTGATAAGGTAGTCGCAAATTGCATCAAGGTTTAAAAATGAACCTACTAGAACAATGTCAGCCTCGCGTGCATAGTGCAATGCTTTTGTGCCGTTTGACGTTGTTAGCACCACATCTTTTCCTCTAAATTCTTCATTGATGTAACTGAAAGGAGAGTTTCCAAAATCAAAACCTTCAACAATTTGACCTTTACGTTCTGCTCCAACCAAATATCCTTTTGCCTTGTATTCATGGGCTTCTTCGAGTGTAGCTACAGGAATGATAGAAGCAATACCATTGTCGAATGCAGCACATATTGCCGACGTTGCGCGTAATACATCAATCACAACCACAACTTCAAATTCACCTTTGAAATACTGATATTCTCCAGGAGTGAAACACACCTCAACTTTTTTTCTAATTTCCATAACTGTTGCAAAAATAGTGAAAACCGTTGAGATAGCGTAGTGCGGACGTTATTTGTGAGTTAATTATTGCGGAGGCTAATGGTTTTTGGTTGTGCGCTTCCTTAAAAATATGGAGTATCGAATTAGTTTTGAATCGTAATAGCGAAACTATTAATCCTAGCGCATCTATTAATTTTTTTTAAGAATCAACGTATTATGATTACATTGTTGACCTAAGTAGATCTAATAGCTGTGATCATGAAATATTTATTACTAATCGTACTATTCTTTAAAATTGGGAACTTTAATGCGCAATCCTTGTTCAATACTTCTTGGAGAGTAAATAACGAAGCGAATGAGCTATTTGCTTACTTCCATTTTGGATTGGATACATTATATTATAGTTCTGATAATATGTTATTTACCAGAATTTCGACTTATGCGGAGAATAGTAATTCAATTACGTTGTTAGATTTACCAGGTATCGGAATTTGTGGTTCTACAATAGGCTATTATGAGTTTTTGATAGAAAATGATACCTTGAAATTTCCTATAGAGAGTGATGATTGTTTCGGTCGTCGAATGACGTTTTTTCGGTTTCATTGGCTTAGAAGTATTTCAGGTATTGAAGAAGTTGATATTAGTGCGATAATTGACATTTACCCGAATCCTACGACAGGTGATGTTCATATTAATCTCAAAAGTAACGTTGCAGATTTGGCTCTTTATAATGCAATTGGAGAACAAGTGTTTTTTGAAATTATTCCAGATTTGAGTTCTACTTTTAATATAAAGAACCAAGGTGTTTATTACATTAAATTCAATTACAATGAAAAACCGTTTGTTAAGAAAATTGTCGTTGAATAATGTTTAAAATGAAGTCAGTCTATATTCTCTCGTTTTTTATCGTAAATATTGTTTCAGCTCAGCAATTAGTTTCACATAATTTATCTGATTGCGATAAGAATTCAATTCACTAATAATTTCATTTCTAAAAAATTGGGAATGCGTTTAGAATATTTATTCGAAAAAAGAATCAATCAACATGTATCTATGCAATACGGAAGTTATGTGATGTGGTATCCGTGTCTTAACTTTGTTCCAAATTCCAAACTATACGTCCCAAGGGGAGGAGAAGAATTAGTGCCATTGATAATTAATTTTAAAGTAGGTTGTTTGATTCACTGACATTCTCATTGGAACAGAAAACAAAATATACTGGATTTTACCAGATACCATGAACAACAACCTATTCCCTTCTATAGCAACCGAAAGACTCGTTTTGAGAAAAATTGAAAAAGCAGACAGTGCGGTTATTTTGTTTTTGCGCTCAGACAAAATTGTTAATCAATTTATAGAGAGGCCGGTGCATCGTCAAACCAAAACGATAGAAGACGCGGTAAAATTTATCCAAACCATCGATGAGAGAATAGAAAATTGTAAGTCCATAACTTGGGGTATTTCATTGAAAGGCAACACTGCAATAATTGGAACCATTTGTTTGTGGAATTTTTCAGAGAACCTTAACGTTGCTGAAATTGGATATGATTTGAATCCTGAATATCACGGAAAAGGAATAATGAGCGAGGCAATGAAAGCAGTATTGAAGTATGGTTTTATTACACGTGGTTTTGAAATAATTGAAGCATATACGCATACGAATAACGAAAAATCAAAACAATTACTTAAGAAACATGGGTTTAAAGTGGCAACCGATAAGAGTGATAGTGAGAATGAATTTAATCTCATTTTTGAACGCACAAAAGACTTGCGCTAATACAAATCTCATTGGCTCCAAATGGGTTATTTACGATAAAAAAAACCCACCGTTTCAGGTGAGTTTTTAGGAATAATATTAATTGATTAATCGCGGATTATTTTCATCTGCAATCTATGGACTTATTCTTTGATTAAGCGAAGCGTATTAATTCCTTGTGACGTATATACTTTTACCAAATACATGCCACTAGAGATTAGTGCCACACTAAAGTCAGTTGTAAATTCCGTTTGAATCAATTCTCCAGATGTAGCATAAATTTCAACTTTGTCGATTGAATTGTTTGAATTTATGGTAACATGGTTAAGTGTAGGATTGGGGTGTAAATTGATATTGGAAATTGCTGAATTGATAAACAGTCCAACTGTTGTTATCGCGAAGCATGCTGAAGTATCAACGCAATTACCTTCATTAATTATCACAGCATAGTTTCCATTGCTTACGGCAGTAAATGATTGATTGGTTGCTCCGCTAATTGCTAGGTTGCCGTTGTTACAGTCAATCCATTGGTAACTTGTGGCAGATGAGTTTTGAGCGGTAAGTGTAATTTCAACTTGATTTACATTCACGTTCATTGCTGAAATATCCACAGTTTGATCCTGTGTAATACTATTCCCGTTCAAATCGGTAAAAGTCCAAGTAATCGTTCCAGGGGAAGTAATTGGTAAAATCGTTGACGTTGTTCCGGTTATTTGTCCAGCACAATTGTCTGTTGCTGTTGGTGCAGTAAGACCGGTAATTGCACATGACGATTGAAGGGCAGTTAATGTACTGCTATTTGGTACAGGCGCCACGTTATCATTTACACTTACATTTTGTGTTTGAGTAATGGTGTTAGAATTCCCATCTGTATAGGTCCATGTAATTACCTGTGTACCAGTTATCGGGAATATCGCATTCGATGTTGCTGTGATCACACCTGCGCAGTTGTCGTTTGCGGTTGGTGCAGTTAAACTTGTCACTGGGCATACTGAAGTAATGTTAGTAAGTGATGCCGAATTTGGAACCGGGTCGATATTATCATTGATAATTACGTTTTGATTTTGGGTAGTTATATTACCATGACCATCGTTATAGGTCCAGATTATTGACATTGAAGCGTTTATTGGAAGGGAAGTGGATGTTGTTCCATTTAGTAAACCTGCACAATTGTCTGTTGCCGTTGGTGCACTCAAAGTGGTAATTGAGCAAGTAGCTGTAAGATCGGGTAAACTTACTGCAGATGCAACCGGACTCGTATTGTCATTAATCACAACAGATTGATTTTGTGTGCTTGTGTTTCCGATTCCATCAGAATAGGTCCATGTAATTGTTGTAGAACTACTGATTGGCAACGTAGTTGTGGTTGTTCCAGTTATGTTTCCAACGCAGTTATCAGTTGCCGTTGGCGCAGTTAATGACGTAATTGAACATTGATCAGTAAGTGCGGGTAACGACGTAAGGTTGGCTACTGGTGCAGTAACATCGTTTACCACTACCAATTGAGTTTGAGTTGTAGTATTTCCTTGTACGTCAGAATATGTCCAAGTGATGGTTTGGTTAAAAATTAAGGGCAACGTTACGCTGGGCGTTCCGGTTACAGTTCCCGCACAGTTATCGGTTGCCGTAGGCGCAGTTAATGTTGTGATTGCGCATTGTGATGTTAGTGTTGCTAATGACAAAACGTTTGCAACTGGGGCAGTATTATCGTTAATGAGTACAAGTTGTGTTTGACTCGAAGCATTTCCTTGTCCGTCAGAATAGGTCCAAGTGATGGTTTGGTTTGTTGTTAACGGCAAGGTTACATTCGGAGTACCAGTAATTGTACCGGCGCAGTTATCGTTAGCGGTTGGCGCGGTTAATGAAGTGATTTGACATTGCGATGTAAGGTTGGGTAGTGTGGGTAATGTTGCAACAGGAGCAGTATTATCGTTAATGAATACTAGCTGTGTTTGACTTGAAGCATTACCGTTTCCGTCTGAATAAGTCCAAGTGATCGTTTGATTGGTTGTTAATGGTAAAATTACATTATGTGTTGCAGTTATTGTCCCTGCACAATTGTCGGTTGCTGTAGGGGCAGTTAATGTCGTAATCGGACATTGTGAGTTGAGGTTTGCTAGTGATGGTGAATTTGCAACAGGCCCCGTAATGTCGTTAATGATGACAAGTTGAGTTTGCGTGGTAGTATTTCCATTTCCATCATTATACGTCCAAGTAATAGTCGTGCTTATTGAAATTGGTAAGGTTGCGTTGTGCGTGCCCGTTAAAGTTCCAGCACAATTGTCTGTTGCCGTTGGAGCGGTTAATGAGCTTACTTGACACGAAGCGTTAATGTTAACTAAAGAAGGCGTATTCGCAACTGGACTTACATTGTCGCTAACTGATACAGTCACGAGTTGTGACATTTCGCGGTCGCAATAACTGGTGCAACTATTATTCATCGCACCTGCTATCCAACAAGCCGGGGCAGTCATATTTACTAAGGTTCCATTCACTGCAGTGCTAGAATTATCACTTACTGAAGTGCCAGCAGTTTCATTGAATTTGAAAAATCCAGTTAGGTTAACTTCATTGCCAACCAAACATGAGTTTGTATTCGCAAGTATTTGTGCAGGTGATAAAGCAGTATTCCAAATAGCCAGTTGATCTATATCGATCGGGGAGTATGACGTGTTGTAGTTACCTGCGGTAAAATTGGTTAGGTTACCAACGCCTGTATTTGTGGCAAATGACCCTGTGTTCTCCAACACCCCATCTACATAAATTTCCCATCCGGTAGTGTTGCTTACAACCCCAGTAATTTCATGCCATTGATTATCTGTTATGATAGTAGTAGATAAACCAGAACTTCTTACTAAGCCACCATCTCTACCATAAAATGCAACCCGTCCTGTAGGGTCAATATACATCGTGAAACCAGTGGTGCCATCATACTTTGAAAGGAAATATTGATTGACACTGGGAGTTACAGATGTTTTTATTTTTGCAGATACAGTCATTGTGGTAGAAATACCGCGTGAATTGCCTCCGAGATTTGCATAATCATTGACACCATCTAAATCAAGGGCGCCATTGAAAACATTTGGCTTTTTTGCTGTTACATTGTAAACCGTTGTAGCTGTAACACCAGAAACATTAAAATTCATAGCACTTCCCGTACCTTGTGTTGGACCAGCAACCAAAGCGTTGGTGGCATCATTTACCAAGGTGTAAAACACATTTGTTTGCGTAGATCCTACTGTGATGGTAGCGCTCCCTCCAGAACAAATGTTGGTAGTAATTGGTGTAACGAGTTGGTCAGTAGCGAGTGAATTGAATGTAACAGAAATGGCGGTTCGCGCACTTGCAATACAAACACTGTCTTGAGCGTAGAATGTAGTTGGGACTGAAATTGTACCCGTGTTAAAAGTACTACCTCCTCCTAGATAAGTGCCTCCACTTGCAGCAGAATACCAACCAATTGTTCCACTTCCTGTAGCGGATAAATTGGTGTTGCCAGATGTGCCACAAATGATAGAGTTCGTTAATGTTGTTGCATTTGAGGGCGCAGGAGTTAAACCACAAGGAGACCATTTTAAGACCATGATATCAGCTGCACCAGCCGAAATTAGGTTTGCGGTAGCGAAGGTTGGGTCCACATCAACTGTTCCTCCGTAATAGCCCACAATATGGATGTTACCACTTGCGTCTACAGATAAATCTTGCGCGACTTCATTTGCTGCAGCACCACCAATTTGTACTACATTGATGTATTGCCCACTCGGATTCAGTTTACAAACAAATCCATCAATTAAACCAGCGACTGCTCGATTTTGAGTGCCAATACCTGGATCGAAATCGACCGTATTTCTAAAATATCCACCCACAAAAACATTGCCGTTCACATCTGTATCAACAGTCTGTCCATGATCATCACCGATTCCTGAAAAACTTTTAGCCCATACAAGACTACCGTCTGAGTTAAGCTTACAAACGTAGCTATCATTAGAGCCTCCACTTGTTAGGTTAGAGACACCTCCATCTGGGTCGAAATCACATGTACCCGTAAAATAACCGGCATGATATATAAATCCTGCAGCATCAAATTCAACAGATACTCCGCTTTCACCTCCTGTTCCGCCAAATAATTTTCCCCAAACATATCCACCAGCATTGGTTAGCTTCGAAACAAAAATATCAGTGATTCCTGCAGTGGTAAAATTTACAGTACCAAATCCTGGATCGAAATCTCCAGCTACATTCACATAACCAGTTGAATAAATGTTACCAGTGGCATCCATGGATAGGCCTGTTATTCCACTACCCGTTTGGTTAAACTGTGCTGCAAAAGTAAATGCTGTGGCGGTTGTGAAGCTTGCAATAAAGCCCGCGATTGCAGCTGGGGCCAATAAGTTACTGGTTCCCCCAGACGGGTCAAAGTCTACTGTTTCTGAAAAAGTGCCTCCAATGCAAAATGCCGAACTATTACATGCTATTGTTGCTCCAGAATCATTGCCTGTGCTACCAAACCTCGCGTGAAAAGAATAATTTCCTAAGGAAGTTAGTTTCAATACAAATGCATCTGTACCACCTGCTGAGGTCGAGCTTGCTGTTCCAGCTCCTGGGTCAAAATCAACGGTTGTATTGAACGATCCGGCGATATAAATTATTCCGCTGGGATCCACCGCAACATCATACCCAACGTCGTCTCCAGTTCCACCTATTTTTTTAGCGAAAACGTATACTCCAGCACTTGTCAGTTTTTGAATATAAACGTCAGTTAAACCAGCTGATGTTAAAGTTTGCACGCCAACTCCTGGGTCAAAATCTACAGTTCCTGAAAACTGTCCAACTGTATAAACAGCCCCAGCCCCATCAACAAAAATAGATCTTCCATAGTCTACTCCGGTATTTCCTGTCGATTTACCCCAAAGGTATCCTTGACTGTAGGTAGAAATTATAAATAAATTAGATAACACGATTATTACTATTCTTTTCATACTTTTATTTTGAAGTACAAGTATAAGGGCAATGAATTTTCCTTTTTTCTAAACTTCAGCAACAGCCAAAACAGTTCATTAACGGACGAAAAAAAAAGGAATCCTGCACCATGCAGAATTCCTTTTTTCAATAGGTGAATTGGTTTTTATTCTTTTACAAAGCGTTGAATTTGATTACCATTTTCAGTTGAAATATTGACAAAATAAATACCAGCTGGAAGAAGTGAAACAGAAAATTGATTTGATGTTTCTTGTTGAACTAAATCTCCAGGAACATTAAAGATTTTTACGCCGATTATTTTTTCCTTAGAGGTAATTGTCAAATTTGAGTTAGTAGGGTTAGGGAACAGGGAAAACAATAGATTAGAATTTTCATCAATTCCTGCATAATCAGTGTTGTCTTCAAAATGAATAATTGTCCCATTTTCACCGACTGCTATTCCTTCAGATCCTGAGATTAAATCTAAATCTCTTAAATATAAGGATGATCCTGTGAAACCGGACGTGTGTATGTACCACGAGTTGCCGCCATCTCTTGTTTGATAAATCATTCCTGAATATCCACATGCCCAACCGAATTGATCATCAAAGAATTTTATTGAAGCAATAGCTGATGTCATGGCAATAGGTTGCACTGTCCAAGTTACCCCCGCATCTATGGTATGCAATATTGTTCCAGAATATCCACAAACATATCCCTCGGTTGCAGATATAAATTGAATATCTAACAAATTTGAAGTAGTACCAGAAACCAATAAGCTCCAAGTTGCTCCTCCATCTATTGTTTTGACTATTGTTCCTCCATAACCACAGGCAAATCCGACAGAAGTTGATACAAAATCAACACCGTTTATATTAATGTCTGTAAGTGTTGGATTCCAAGTATTTCCTCCGTTGGCAGTAGAAGCATTAAATCCACCACCCATAACTATTCCACTTAGAATAGAATGAAAATATATCGCATTTGCTTCGTACGGTGCACCACTCATATCTGTTCCCCATGTTGTTCCCCCATCTTGAGTAGAAACAACCGTGCCCGCACTTCCACATGAGATC
>JAYSRU010000132.1:0-39577 GCA_043720875.1 Crocinitomicaceae bacterium | reverse complement strand
GTTCCCATTGAGCCATGGTTGAAACGAATCACACGCAATGCGGCTTTAGATTATATCGCAGCCAATTATAAATATGTTTTGAAAGAAGAAGAAAGTTATTTTGAAGGAAAAGGCAGTGCAACGGATGAAGTAGAGTTTGAGGACACAACAAGTTTAATGCAGAACATCCTTGAGAATTTACAAAAAATGCCAGATGGATATCGAACAGTTTTTAATCTATATTTTATTGAAAACTTCACACATAAAGAAATTGGAGAATATTTGAACGTAAGCGAAAATACCTCAAAAACACAACTCATGAATGCTAAAAAGTTTATGAAAAAATTATTAGAAACTCAAAAGGAAATGAGCTATGGAATCTAACCATTGGAATGATGCATTAAAGGGATTGGAATCGTATTCCGAAACTCCTCCGGCATTTGTAAAAGAGAAAATAGACAAGGCGATTGCAATTAAAAGTTCTCGAAAAATGTATATCACATTTCTTTCGTTACTTGTGGTAGTTTTGCTGATTGATGGGTATTCAAGTTTCTTAGGAACTTCGAACGCTAAGCAAACGGTTTCAGGATTGAATTCCGTTCAAACTGAAACAAAAACTAACAAAAAGACTGCGGTTCGAAATAATACAATATTGGCTGTTCAGTACAATAGTATACAAGGTATAAGCGATAATTCACATGTTGTAAGCATAAATAAAAATTCGATAAAACATTCTGGTACTGCGTTAGAAAATACAGACGAAAAGAATACAGGTATGCAACCTAAAACGATGTCTCATGGTAAGAGAATGGAGCCAAAATTATCCGCGAAGTCATCGGACTTTATGTCAACTGGAAGAAATGAAAATGTGGAGAAATATGTAGGCGACAATACTGAATCTGCGATTGCTAAGGTCTCTTCAAAGAACCTGCTACCGAACAACCTAGAGAACCAAGATGGAGTGAAAGATTTGGCAGTAACAAAATCCAATGATGTAAATTCGAGAAAAGAAGATCCAACAAATGTAGGGGATAATAAGTCGCCAAAAAGTGATACGGTAATAATTGATCAACCTAAAGATGAGGTGAAAATCATTCCTTTGATTGTTCCAAAGGTTAAGACCAAGAAAAATGAAATCACATTAATTGGAGGTCCACTTTTCGCCTTGAGTAAAACGCGTTTTTCAGATCCTGAATTAAGTATGAAAACACAAAAAGCGGCGTTTATGGATTTGTCATTTAGTCGCGCGGTAACCGCAAAATTAAAATTTCAGGTTGGATTTGGCTTCCAAAAATGGAACGAGAAAGTGTCGCAAGATCATTTCACTTCAATCACAACAATTACTCCAGCAAGCTTGGATTATGTCTATGGATTGGATTCTTCTGGTGGTGGTCCGGGAGTTTGGGGCATAATAGATTCCATAGTTACTCCAGCTTCAAGTGTTACGGTAGATTCGCATACATTAAATCAAAGTGAAACGACCATTAAGCGAATGAGTTTAAGAACTGCCTTGTCTTATGATTTTTCATTGATTGGAAATTGGTCGTATACCTTAAATGTAGGGCACCTATTGAATTTGAATTCAATGCGTGTGTTAAGCGCAAATGTTACCACGGTAGCATCAAGCTATACCAAATTTTCTGGAACATTATTTTTAGACAATTCAATTAATTATAAGATAAACGATATTGTATTTCGAGCTGGACTACATACAGGATTCGATTATAAACCTTCATTAAATTGGAATTCCTTAGCTAACAAACGCACCTATATTTCTCCATTTTTTGGCGTGAGTTATAACTTTTAAAAAAAGTGTGACAGTAAGAGCATATTTTATTAGTTTTGTAGAAAAGGTTTTATGCCAACTGCAACACGACTAAGAAAAGTATTTTTTGCAATAAACGTTAGCGTTGCTTTCTTGCTGTGTGCTTCAGTGTCAGCACAAACAACTCCAAAATCACTAGTTCCAGAAGGTTTTATTGGAAAATGGAAGGGCACTTATTACATGGTTGACAGTGATGGAAATAAGGATAGTTTGGACTATGAATTTCACTTTACACCTAGTCCAAGAGCCAATCAATGGGTGCAGCATGGTTTTTACACAAGTGCGGTAATGGATTCCATGGAAAAACGCTATATGCTTCGCATAGATCCAGATCACTACAATAAAAGCCATTTCAAATTGGATGAAATGAATGGGATTGTGATTGACGAAATGTTAATCGGAAATACATTCTACTCTCAATATACTGTGTTAGATCAATACTTCACAACAATGCTGAAATTGGATGGTGATGAGTTGTATTTTGAATTGATTTGTAACGCTAAAAATATTGTCACAGAAAGTTGTATTGAAGAGGATGGGATTGCTTATTACACAACAAGTTTCCCTCCATTTGCGGTACAATACGTACGCATGAAAAAAATGAAATAAGCATGCGTTTGAATTATTTTGGGTTGTTGTTTTTTGGCGTTATGCTAGTTGCTTGTGGAAGTATTAAGCCAAAGCCTCCTGTAATCATTGTTTCTGAAGTTAAATTGCCTGAGCAAAAACCGTCCTTTATTTACTTACCAATTGAAGTGAATTTGGACCCTTACTTTAAAATGGCTGAAAAAGAATTGCCAAAAAATTTTAAAGGTAAAGTTGATAATTGCGAAGGATATAATTACACGTATTCATTTGATCGCAAACCGTTAAAAATCGACGGCAAAGGACAAGAAATTGAATACACCGTGCCAGGATCCTATTTATTATACTTAAATTATTGTCCTAAATGCACCGACCTTTTTGATATCAAAGGCACTTGTGTAATCCCTAGAATATACGCGAGTTGCGGGGTGGATGAATCGAAGCGAAGAATAGAATTGAGTTTTGCTACAAAGTTTAAGGTAACTCCAAAATATAAATTGGAAACTGAAACCAAATTGAAAAAAATAAATCCAATCGACGATTGTAAATTAACTATTGTGAATTACGACGCCACTGAAAAGTTAGTAGAGGAGATGGAAGGCGGGATGAAAATCGTTTCACAAATGATCGATACGGAAATTGGTAAATTCGATTTAAAAAAAATGTTGGAAGGATATTGGAAAATGCTACAGGAACCGATTAATATTGGGCCTTATGGTAAATTATTAGTGGCTCCGAAACAGTTGTTTCTCGGTAATTATTCGGTGATTGATAAAACGTTAAAATTAGAAATCGGACTCAGTGCATATCCAAAAGTACAGACTGAAGTAGCTGCAACAAGTGTAAAGCCATTACCTGATTTGTTGACCATGGTGCAGACCGAGCATTTTTCAATGAACCTACAAATTCAAGCAAGCTACGATTCCTTGAGCAACATCTTAAATCAGCAAATGTCTGGAGATACATTAGTATTGAAAGGCAAAATATTTAAGATTGATAGCATAAAAGTACTTGGTGCGGATAATAATGCTCTCCATGTACAAGTTAAGTTTTCCGGGAATAAGAAAGGCTTACTTTACCTAACTGGAACACCTAATTTTGATGAACAAACACAAGTAATCACTTTCCCAGATATGCATTTCGATTTGGATACAAAAAATGCATTGTTGAAATCAGGAAAATGGTTGTTCAACGATAAAATCACCAACTTGATTCGTTCCAATTCACGTTTTGATTTAAAACCCGAGTTGGATAAATTGAAATTAAAATTAAAGCAAGAATTAAACAAAGAAATTCCTGGTGGCATTAAATTGTCTGGTGATATTTCGCGCTTAGAAGTAAATCTTGTGCATCCAAGTAAAGATAAACTTTACATACACGTTGGTGCACACGGGAAATTGAAAGTAAATTTGTAATTTATTTTGCTTTTCATACAACCCTTCGAAATTGAAAATAGTATTTGAGGTATATAACTTAAAATCTTAAAATATGAAAACAATTTTTACAAGTGCAATGATCCTTTTTGGATTAGTATCACTAAATCAAACTAGTGCGCAAGGCACACCCGCAGATTCAACTTTCGGAGCCTGGGCAAATACAATTGATGAAAATGCATTTTGGTCATGTACAGGAAGTGCAGAAGTAAATGTTTGGGGAGGAACTGCACCGTATACATTTGTCACATCGAACGGTCAAACGGTAAATCCAGCAACCAATTTATGCGCAGGTATTTACACAACCATAGTTACCGATGCCAATGGTCTTACCACTACAGTAACTTACATTATCACAGCATTTGGTGGAAATTTTACGAATCCAATTGATTCAACTTATTACCCTGGTGATTCAACAGTTTGGGATCCAATTGGAGGAGGGCCAATCTTTGAGGACACATTGGGTTCAGACGTTATTACCGACTGCTTTATTGATTATGGGGCAATTGATTCTATCTTGATTACAAATTACACATTAAGTGGAGATTCATTAGTAACAGTTTACTGGACAGTTTATGACTCTACTGGAACAACAATAATCCCTGTCACCTACGATTTAACCTTTGGATATGGATTATATGAGTTTTTAATTAGCATTTATTGCCCACTTAAATCTACCAGTCAATTTGTAAAAGGAAGTGACCATTTGGTATTGAAAGCAGGTGTCGCTTCAATTAATGAGGTAGCTGATTTACAAGCAAACATTTTCCCCAATCCATTCACAAATGCAGTGAATATTACAACCGATAAAGCAGATAATTACACCGTAACATTGTTTGACATGTCAGGAAGAAACTTAATGTCAGAATCTTTCACCAATACAAATACGCTTAAATTGTCAAACTTGGATAACTTATCTCAAGGTGAATATATCCTAAATATTCAAAGTTCAACGGATGTAATTACACGTAAGTTAAAGAAATAGGATGACCTAATTTTTAAATACTTCTTTCGAATCCCTCAATTAGAAATAGTTGAGGGATTTTTTTGTTCGTTTAGAAGTGAATTATGTCCTTAAATTATGTATGCATAAACATTTTAAATGCTTAAATAGCTTGTAATCAAGTTATTGAACTCATTAAAGTTCATTCGTCGTCAATAAAATGCAGCTAATCTATCAATTAACATGCATTGGTCTATTTGTTAAATAATTGTGAAAAATAGAAGTTGAAAAATTTTATTTATTCATGACTTTGGTTGACATTAGGTGTTCACTTATCAAATACTA
The DNA here is from genome assembly GCA_043720875.1 of Crocinitomicaceae bacterium. Taxonomy (GTDB): domain Bacteria; phylum Bacteroidota; class Bacteroidia; order Flavobacteriales_D; family Crocinitomicaceae; genus JAYSRU01. The sequence continues at coordinate 34,467 of JAYSRU010000132.1, read as the reverse complement.
CTAATTATGAATACTATTACTACTAGATTCCTAATTACATATTCAAGAAATTTTAACCTTGGATTGGGAACAATGCTTTTATTGTTTTTTTTAAGTAAAGAGAACATTGTATTATCACAAACGACAAAACAAGACCAATATTACTTGAAGACCTTAGTTGAGTCAAAGATTTATGATTTCGACGTCGTTGGTAAAGTAACACTTAAACTTCCAGAAAACGTTTCTAAAGATGAAAGAGATTTTATTGCAAATAGAGTGCGTCAAAGTTTTTTCTTAGAGTTACTTTCAAAATCTTTGAACAAATTAGCTGAATACAATATGCAAGTGCTGTTTGATTCGGTAACCAACGAAACCAACCTAAACTACTTAAGTAAGTCTTATTTCAAGTTTAAGGAAGACTATAAAGAACACGATCATTTGTCGACAGAAAAAGCGATGAACGGACCGTGTACTAATCCTGATTTTGAGGCTTGTAATTTTAGTGATTGGGATTTGTTCAGTGGTTTTATTGATCAAACACCAGTCATTACAGATCAGTTTGCATTTCAAGGTGGTGTATCTACAACAAGCACGTTACAAGTTACGGGTTCGCCCACAACAATGGCAGGCAACGTGAATCAAGCAATTTCAATTGGAGGCACAGACGATATTGGCGGTTTTCCTATGGTTTATCCTGGGGGCTCTTGTTCAGGTGTTATTGGTGATTTTCAAGAAACTTCTTCTAATGCTGCGGGTGTTTTTTCAGCCTCTCAAATTCAAAAGACATTTTTAGTAAGTGCAACGAACAGTCTAATGATTTTGCATTATGCAGTGGTTTTAGAAAACGGGGGAAATAGTCATTCAAATATTCAACAGTCCTATTTCAAAGTAAGGGTTTATGATCAGGCTCACAATCAGATGCCTTGTGGTAATTACGATGCCTTTGCATCCGACGGTCAAGCGGGTTGGGTTGTTATTGGAATGTTTCAGTATTTACCTTGGCAAACTATCGCCATTCCATTAGATCTGTATGTGGGTCAAAACGTTACAGTCGAATTTACTGTAGGCGATTGCACATTAGGCGGACATGCTGGATATGCCTATGTAGATGCAACCTGCGAGCCAATGGTCTTAGGAATGGGTGCAGCAAATATGTGTCAGTTTCCTTATACCTTAACTGCCCCTTCTGGTTGGGCAGGATATACATGGAGTACCGGTGCAACAACCAGCACGCTAGCAGTTAATACTGGTGGAAATTATTCGGTTACGCTAATTCCATTAAACGGTGCAGGTTGCTCTGTTACCATTGATACGGTGGTAGTGGCACCAATTCCAGTTGTAGTAGATGCGGGTATTGACCAAACAATTTGTAACGGTGCAAGTATTAATCTGAATGCAAGCGGCTCAGGAACATTGCTATGGAACGCTAGTACTAGTTTAGCAAATCCAAATTCTCCCACAACTTTGGTTACTCCAACTCTTTCAGAAACTTATGTGGTGACCCTTACAAATACAATGGGTTGCACTGCTGTAGATAGTGTACGAGTTAGTGTGTTATCGCCCACTGTAAACGCTGGAGTGGACCAAATGGTTTGCCCTGGAAGTACACTGAATTTGTTAGCCAGCGGAACAGGAACTTTAGCTTGGATGCCACATGGGAATTTAGGCGTTCTAACAAATGCAGCTCAATCGTTTGTGCAAGCAATAAATTCAACCGAGTGGTATACCGTCACGAGCACGATTGCGGGTTGTGTGGTTTCGGATCAAGTGCAAGTACAAGTGTTAAATTTGCCAGGGATTACCGTCAATCCAGCCGGTCCATTTTGTTCTAATTCAGCAGCAGTTAATTTAACTGTATTAGTGACTGGAACCGGTCAAGCAGGAATATGGTCTGGTTCCGCAGTTACAGCTGCCGGAGTTTTTGACCCCACAGCTGCTGGTGTTGGAAGTTTTTTAATTAAATATTCTATTCCAGCACACCCTGGTTTTTGTGCCTATGAAGATAGTATGACAATTGTAGTCGTTCCTCCGGTTTTTCCAACGCTTACGCCTGCAGGACCTTTTTGCTCCAACGATCCAGTGTTTGATATCGTAGCGTCACCAGTCGGTGGAACTTGGATGGGCGCTGGCATTTCGAACGCATCGACTGGAGTATTCAATCCTTCAGCCGTTAGTTCGGGAGCGCATACGGTAACCTATACAGTTGGTGGCATTTGTCCAAACAGTACTTCAATCAATATTATGGTAAATGCTTTACCAATATTGGTTGTTTCCAATCCTACGATTTGTGTGAATGAGCCTATAACATTACTTGCAATGGGCGCTTTGACGTATTCTTGGAGCAATGGAATAGCGCAAGGAATAGTGTTTTATCCTATTACTTCGCAGTCATATACAGTTGTGGGAACCGATGCAAATGGATGTGTTGGTAGCGCAATAGCAACTGTCACTGTAAATCAACTGCCAATAATCAGTTGCGCTTCAGTAGATACGAGCAGCTGCTTTAACGAACCAGTTATGCTTTTGGCAACCGGTGGAGTGAGTTATGTTTGGTCGAATGGAAGTGCTAACAATAGCTCAATTTCCCCAGGAATTGGACTAACAAACTTGAGCGTAGTTGGAACGGATGGCTATGGTTGCGTAAATACGGCGTATGTGAGTGTCAATGTTCATCCAAATCCTGTGGTAACACCCATGACAACTTCTGCGTCAAGTTGTGTTCCGTTCATGTATTACTTCGAAGATCAAAACCCTTTAATAGATCATATTGATTGGACAATTACACAAATTTGGCAAAACGATACACTAGCAACGTATAACGGAATCTCTTTTGGTTTAGATTCTATGTTTTTGAATCAAACAGGTTGTTACGGATTATCGTATACCGCTTACAGCGATTTTGGTTGTGCATCGAGTGGAGTAGGACTTGGCTCGGCATGTTTATATCCGTCGCCAACAGCAAGTTTTACGGCCTCAAACACCGCTTTAAACACCATTGATTTGGAAAGTCAATTTACAAATTTGTCTACAAGTGAAGATAATGTTTTCACGTCTTCTTGGAATTTTGGTGATGGCGAATACTCCTCAGAAACTAATCCCTATCACTTTTTTGATTTTGAAGATGTTCAAGGCTATTTAAGTTTCCATGTAGAATTGGTGGTTGAAAACAGCTACGGATGTTTGGATACAAGTACCTTGTTAATGGGGGTGGATGAAGCAATTATTTTTTATGTTCCGAATACGTTCACTCCTGATGGCGACGGAAACAATGCAATGTTTACACCCAGTATCACCAGTGGAATTGAAGTGAGCAATTATGATTTATTAATTTTTAACCGATGGGGAGCTGTTATCTTCGAATCAAAAAACCCAGATGTTGGTTGGGATGGAAGATATGGTGGAGAGATTATGCAAGACGGTACGTACATTTGGAAGTTAGAATTTAAAGCTAAAGCCAGTGGTAAGCGTATTCAGAAAGTAGGGCATGTCAATATATTGAGATAGCTAGAAAATTGCTTCAAATAGCCTGTTTTAGTTATGCTGGAACAGGCTATTTTTTTTTGAATTTTTTTACGGTCCCTACTTCACCCACAAATCCGACCAATTTTTCCATTTGTAAACCCTGTGAAAAACATAGACTAGCAAAGGGAGTAATACAAAAATTTCTACCCAGGAAGCCCAGGAGAAATGCATCGGCATCTTGTCTTTGTATAACGCGTCAACTTGAAATACAGAAGATAGGTTTGTGATTAACAAGGTATTTATGATGTTGTTTGCAGCATGAAAACCTACAGCAAGTTCAATCCCATCATCCAAATAGGTGATAAGGCCTAAGAATGAGCCCATAACAATATAGTATACCAGCACTAACGAACCAAGCGAATCTACTTCTGGATTGGATAAGTGCATGAGTCCAAATAAAATGCCCTGCATCGCTACTGCAAAAAATGCTTTCTTAGTACGTATTCCAAATTGTTGGAGTAGGTAGCCTCTAAAGAGTAATTCTTCAAAAAGTACCTGCAGCGGTAAAATAAAAAGACAAACAGCGGCTAGGTTTAAAAATGCTTTTGCATCAAATTGAAATACAAATCGCGAAGAATTAGCCATTTTTTCAGCGAAAAAAATAACAAGTATAAAAGCTCCCCAAAGTGAAAATGAAAACCAAAATCGTTTGAAATCAAATGATTCTCTCCCGGTTAACAGTGTATTGGCGGATCGTTTATGCAAGTAACGAATTGCGAAAATCAAACTTAATAAGCCAACAATAAATGGAAACAATATCAAAACTAACGTGGATGTTTTTCCAATTTCACTTACCAGTTGGCCAAGAATTATTTCAACCGTTTTACCTGTGATGTGGTATTTATCTAAGAAATAACCAAGTGGTACTTGTCCAATACCGTAGATCGCACTGATTACGAGAATCAGACTTAACGCGATTTGAAAACCTTTATTTTGACCAGTTTTGGCATTTTCAATAAATTTCATTGCGCTAAACCTAATTGCAATTTAATTAAACATGTCTTTCACACGTTGGAAAAATCCTTTGTCTTTATCATCCGGACTTGGGATAAAATTCTCGCTTTTCTGAAAACCTTCCAAAATTTCACGCTCTTCTTTGGTTACTTTTTTAGGCGTCCAAATGTTAATGTGAACGAATAAATCTCCGCTGCCATATCCTTGAAGAACAGGTAATCCTTTTCCTTTTAAACGTAATGTTTTACCACTTTGTGTACCAGCGTCAATTTTTATTTTCAACTTTCCTTTCAACGCTTCAATTTCCACGCTTTCCCCTAAAACTGCATCCGCAAAATTGATAAAAGCATCATAGTGTAAATTGTCTCCATCTCTGCGAAGGTTTTCATGTTGTATTTCTTCAATTACTACCAGTAAGTCTCCTGCAATTCCATTGAATGGACCTGCATTTCCTCTTCCAGATACACTTAATTGCATTCCATCTTCAACTCCCGCAGGAATTTCAATTTCAATGACTTCTTCTTTACGGATCAAGCCAAACTCATCTACTCCAGTTGGACGATGATCTATTTTTTTACCAGCACCTTGACAGGTTGGACAAGCCGCTTGTGTTTGCATCGCACCTAAAAAGGTCTGTGCCATACGGGTAACACGGCCCGAACCTTTACACGTATCACATGTTTTATAGGTTACGCCTTCGCCATTAACAAGTTTAGTTACTTTTATTTTTTTCTTAACACCATCATGAATTTCATCCAGCGTCATTTTTATTTTAACTCTTAAGTTGGTTCCTCTAGCAGCACGTTGACCGCCTCCGCCACCACGTTGACCACCAAAACTGCTGCCGAAAACATCTCCAAACTGACTAAATATGTCATCCATATTCATTCCGCCAAAACCGCCTCCGCCACCTTGGCCACTTCCGCCCATACCTGCATGACCATATTGGTCATAGCGAGAACGTTTTTCCTTATTACTTAGTACTTCGTATGCTTCTGCAGCTTCTTTAAATTTATCTTCCGCGCCTTTGTCATCCGGATTCTTATCCGGGTGAAATTGAAGCGCTAATTTTCGATAAGCTTTTTTAATCTCACCTTCAGCTGCACCTTTTGAAACACCTAATACTTCGTAATAATCTCTTTTTGAGCTCATAATAATTTTATAATCAGATGACTATTGTCCTACAACTACTTTCGCAAAACGAATTACTTTTTCGTGTAAATAGTATCCACATTCTACATCGTCGATGTTAAGTCCTTTTTTCTTTGCATCACCTGGAACATTAGCGATAGCTTCATGCAAGTCAGCATTGAAAGGCTTGTTTTTACTTTCCATAGCCTTGAGTCCCTTCGCTTCCAAAGCAAGTTTAAGTTTATGGTAAATAAGTGAAAAACCTTCTTTAATTGTTGCAATGTCTTCAACTGTTTCATTGTTTGCCATCGCTCTTTCGAAATCATCTAAAGTAGGAATTACAATACGTAAAACTCCTTCAGATGCATTAGATATCAAATCCAACTTCTCTTTATTTGTTCGTTTGCGGTAGTTATCAAATTCTGAATACAAGCGTAAATAGCGGTCATTCAATTCGGCTAATTTTTGTGCTTCTGTAAGCTCAACTACTACCTCTTCGATTGATTCAACTGTTTCTCCTTCAACTGTCAATTCTTCTTGCGGAGTTCCTTCTTGTGCTGTGTTGTCAGTAATTTCTTCGTTTTGTGCTTCTTTCGACATTGTAAAATTTGTTTCCTCCCTATGTTCAAAGGTCTTGCCAATGCGTTTTGAGTGACATTGTGGCAGAAAATCATAAATTTCAAAAGCATTTTTGATTATTTATACGGATGTGCTTTAAAATTCAATTAATAGCAGTTTAAAGTTAAAATTTGCAATTATTTTTGGTTTTCGTCAAACTACAGCTATCTTTGATAGGTTAACTAGAAGTGTTATGAGTTTAGAAAAATTAGAACAAGAATTTCAAGCGAAAATTGATGCTGAAGTAAAGATTGAACCAAGAGATTGGATGCCTGATGCGTATCGCAAAACATTAGTGCGACAGATTTCGCAACACGCGCATTCAGAAATAGTTGGAATGCTACCAGAGGGGAATTGGGTGACCCGAGCTCCTAATTTGCGCCGAAAGGCTGTATTGCTTGCTAAAGTTCAAGATGAAGCTGGTCATGGGTTGTATCTATATAGCGCAATGGAAACGTTGGGTGCGGATAGAGAACAAGTGATTGATGACTTGCATTCTGGAAAAGCGAAATATTCAAGTATTTTTAATTATCCAACCCTAACTTGGGCGGATATGGGTACAATTGGATGGTTAGTAGATGGCGCAGCTATTATGAACCAAGTTCCTTTGTGTCGTTGTTCTTATGGGCCTTATGCACGTGCAATGGTGCGTGTTTGTAAGGAAGAATCTTTTCATCAACGTCAAGGTTTCGAAATTGTAGCGCATCTAGCAAACGGAACTCCAGAACAAAAGGCTATGGCGCAAGAATCCCTGAATAGATTTTGGTGGCCTTCATTAATGATGTTTGGGCCAAATGATGAAAATTCGCCAAATTCTAAACAATCCACGCTTTGGAAAATTAAAAGAATTTCAAACGACGATTTACGTCAAAATTTTGTCAATGTAACTGTTGGTCAAGCAGCTTTAGTTGGGTTAACAATTCCAGACCCGGATCTGAAGTTTGATGAAAAAACGGGAAATTGGATATATGGCGAAATAAATTGGGATGAATTTATGCAAGTTATTTCAGGTAACGGCCCATGTAATAAAGAACGAGTAGCGGCAAGAAAAGCAGCGAAAGATAATGGGGAATGGGTTACAGCAGCTGCTACGGCATATGCGATGAAACAGAAAAATAAAAAAATAGCTTAAAATATATCATATGAGTTCAGCAAATTGGCCACTTTGGGAAGTGTTTATCCGAAGCAAACAAGGGTTAAGTCACAAGCATGTTGGTTCATTAAGAGCACCCGATGCAGAAATGGCAATTGCAAATGCAAGAGATGTTTATACACGCAGAAGTGAAGGCGTGAGTATTTGGGTTTTGGAGTCTAGTTTAATTACGGCTTCTGATCCGTCAGAGTCTGCCGAGTTTTTCGAGCCTTCAGATTCGAAAGTATATCGTCATCCAACGTTTTACGATGTTCCAGACGGAATATCTCACATGTAACTTAGGCGTATGACTGAAAAAGAAGCACTTTTTGAATACACATTGCGTTTGGGTGATGATAGTTTAATACTTGGGCAAAGATTGTCTGAATGGTGTGGCCATGGCCCAATTCTAGAAGAAGATATTGCACTTACCAATATTGCATTGGATTTAGTGGGGCAAGCTACGTCATTTTTGAATTATGCTGGAAAAATTGAAGCTCAAGGAAGAAATGAAGATCAACTCGCCTTTTTGCGTTTTGATATTGAATATAAAAACATACTTTTGGTTGAACAGCCTAATGGTGATTTTGGAGATACCGTTATGCGTCAATTTTTGATTGCTACGTTTCAACGTTTTCTATACGAGGAATTACAAAAAAGTACGGATGCTACAATAGCAGCGATAGCGGAAAAATCGTTAAAGGAAGTAAAATATCATTTTAAACACAGCGCGGAATGGGTTATTAGATTGGGTGACGGTACAATAGAGTCACACGAGCGAATTCAAAATTCACTAAACAATTTATGGCGATTTACAGAAGAATTGTTTTTCCAAGATGAGGTTAACGAAATACTTAACATTGTTGGAGTTGCATTTGATTTGCAAACGATTAAAGCACTTTGGATTGATCAAGTAACGACAGTTTTATCTGAAGCAACACTTAAAATTCCTGTATTGCAGTACTTTAATAATGGTGGTAGAGTAGGAAAGCATTCTGAATATTTAGGAAAATTATTAGCTGAAATGCAATTTATGCAACGTGCGTATCCTGGAAATACATGGTAAGTTCGTTAACTGAAAAGGATATTTGGTCATTCTTAGAAGAAGTAAGTGATCCTGAAGTTCCAGTATTAACGGTAGTTGATTTAGGGGTAATACGAAAAGTTGAACTCCAAAATCAAACTTGGAAAATCACAATTACACCAACGTATAGTGGATGCCCAGCTATGAAAGTAATTGAAGAGGATATTGTAACGGTTCTCAAAACTCATGGTATAGTGGATGTTGAAATCACTACTGTTTTGAGTCCGGCTTGGACCACTGATTGGCTTTCCGAAAATGGCAAACTCAAGTTGAGTGCTTATGGCATTGCTCCACCGGAAAATGAAATTGATAAAAGTGTTTTGTTCTCTAAGCCAGTAGTTGTTCCTTGCCCGTTGTGTAAAAGCAAAAACACGAAAATGGTTAGTCAATTTGGTAGCACGGCTTGTAAAGCACACTACACTTGTATTGATTGCCTCGAACCCTTTGATTATTTTAAGTGTTTGCGCTAGAATAAGTTATAGATAAGGTATTAGCTTTTCCAAACCAATTCCTCGAGATCCTTTGAGTAAAATTAACTTTTCTTTGAATTTTACATGTTCAAGAATAAGCTCAGCATCAATTCGATTGGCGCAATAGGAAATTGAATCGAAAGGGGTCTTAACGTTATCAAATGCTTGTCCAACAAAAATTGTATTAATACCAGTTTTTTGAGCAAGGGCAATTATCTTTTCGTGTTCTTCTTTTTCTGAATCACCCATTTCAAGCATATCACCCAAAATCATTAATTTTGATTGTTCAGTTTCCATCATTGCAAAACTGTTAATGGCAGAAAGCATACTCGATGGATTAGCATTGTAGGCATCTAAGATTAATATATTGTTTGCTGTCTTTTTAATTTCAGATCGATTATTTGAAGGTAAATAGGTGCTTACTGCGGTGTTAATTGTTTCAAAATCTATTTTGAATTCTATCCCAAACCTAACTGCTGCCAAAAAGTTACTGAAATTGTATTGACCAATCATGTGTGTGTGAAGTTCTGGAGATTGATAAGTTCCAAACGCATATTGAAATACAACGTATGGGTTCATTGTTAAAAGTTTTCCAGTCAATTCAGCCTTTTGTATTGTTCCAAATGTTTTTAAGTTCGGATAACCCGCACTTCCACTAGCAATTAATTCATTATCGATGTCGTGCATAATAATACCGTCATTTTTCATAACGGATTCAAACAGTGCTATTTTGGTTTTATACACACGTTCAAGGTTACCAAACCCTTCTAAGTGGGCTTTCCCTATATTTGTAATAATGCCATGTGTAGGTTCAGCGATTTCGCATAATTCGGCAATATCACCAGGTTTATTGGCTCCCATTTCAATTACAGCGATTTGATGGCTTTCATTCAACAACAGTAAAGTTAAAGGTACGCCTATGTGATTATTTAAATTCCCCTGCGTGAACAGTACATTGAATTGGGCAGAAAGAACCGTGCTGATTAACTCTTTACTTGTTGTTTTTCCATTACTTCCAGTTATCCCAATAATAGGTATTGAGAATTTGTTTCTATGGTGATTGGCAAGTTTTTGTAAAAATTGTAACGCATTCGGTACACAGAATATGTTAACGTTATCCGCAACTGTTGCATCATCCACGATAGCGTATTTTGCACCTTTTTGGATAGCTTCCTTAGCAAAGGTATTGCCGTTGAAGTTGTTGCCACTGAGCGCAATAAACATAGTCTCGGATCCGATAGATCTTGTGTCAGTTGATATTCCGGTACAGTTGTAAAAAAGCTGAAATAAATTTTCCATGGTTTAAAATTACGAACAAAAAAAATACTCAAGGTTACTTGAGTATTTTTTTATAACTATTAAAGTGAATTATTTTTTACGTTTTCCTTTTTTACCAGCGTTCATTCCCACAGGAGAACCAACTCTATCCATAGCGCAACGGAATCCGATAGTTGACATTGATTTGTCTTCATCTAAATAGCGACGTGTGTTTCCACCCAACCAGTAAGCTCTGTCTTTCCAAGAACCACCTTTGTAAACTTTTGATTTATCAGAAATCAATGTAGTTGGCCAAGAACTTGCATCTCCACCTTTCATTTTACTTCCATCTAAACCAAATTCTTCGTGCTCGTTTTGGTACATTACTAAATTTGGATCTCTACGTGCTTGATTGATGTTCTTTTTAGCATCATCATTTGCATAGAAGATAGAACTTTCAATGTCTCCATCAATGTAATCGATGTAATCATCTTTACGGTAGTTTAAACGACCGATATTCTCTTCAGCAACTACGTTTCTGTAACGTAATTTACCAGGAGTGTCAATTACGAATTCATTGAAACCTTGACGTAATAAAGTAATTACTTCGAATGCATATTCTTCATCTGGTCCTTGTCTTAAATCATCTGCAAAGATACCATCGTAAATTTCGTCTTTGATTAGAGCGGAAGCTTCAATTTCGTATTTGTCGTTTCTCAATTTTACCGCTTTATCAATAACCGCGTTAATTTTTCTAATTAGAGCGATCTCAACCGTATCTTTTTTCTTTCCTTGAGCCACATAATATGAATCTGGAGAATATCCGAATAAAGATGGGTTCTTCGATGCATTTTGAGAAGAAACTCCTCTTGAAACTACAGTATCTAATGGATCGTGATTGTCGGCAGAAATTCTCTGGTAACGAACTCTTTCAAATTCATTAAGGTATTCTTTCATTCCGTGTACATCGTACTGAACTTGAGAATTTTTCTTATCCACAACTCCTTGATTGTCTAACACTTTTGTCGTGTAAACATTTCCACGGAATGGACGGAAATCTTCAAAATCTTCACTTGACATAGGACGGTAAGTATCCAATACCCACTCAGAAACATTTCCCGCCATATTGTATAAACCATAGTCATTTGGCCAGAAAGATTCAACAGGCGTTGTAACGTCTCCTCCATCATTCAAGTTTCCAGCAACCCCCATGTAATCTCCGCGACCTCTTACGAAGTTGGCACGAATAGCACCTTGAAATTGTTGATCGTCTTGACGAACCCAGTGACCATCCCAAGGGTAAAGTCTTCTTTCAGAAATTACTTCTGTATCTGGATTGGCTAGATTACCAATTAAACCATATGATGCGAATTCCCATTCAGCTTCAGTCGGTAGACGGTAACGAGGTAGTAAGATTCCATCTTCCATACGTACTATACGCTTTCCTAATTTCTTTCCATTAACATTTGATGGATTCAAATCTTGCAATTTACCTTCTTCTGGTCCATCATATTGAGCTACCAAATAAGATTCAGTGTTAAACGTATTATCGTCAGCTTGTGCAGGATCAAATTTTAAAACACCTTCTCTAACCAAAATGTATTCATTTACACGGTCAGTTCTCCATTTTGCAAAATCATTAGCTTGTACCCAAGATACTCCAACAACTGGATAATCTCTATAAGCTGGGTGACGATAGTAATAGTCAACAAACTTTTCATAGAATCCAAGCGGAGATCTCCAACAAAGTGTATCCGGTAAAGAGTTTGTGAAAACCATTGGATAGTTTTGGTATGATCTGCTAACCCAATAGCTATATTCTAACCAATGAAAGTTAGTTACTTCAGTTTGATCCATGTAGAATGAAGAAACAGTAACACGACGCGGTCTGTTATTGTTGTCAAACATTACATCTTGTTCTGCTCTACCCATTGTGAAAGTACCACCTTCTACAAGTAATAAACCTGGACCAGTTTCTTGATCTACAAAAGGAACCTTTTGAAAACCACCTTGTCTTGGATTATTATAATCCCATCCAGTAGAACTTGAAGCTTCTCTAGAACAAGAATACGAAATTGCCAAACCAGCAAGAACGAAGTATATTTTTGTTACGTGTCGCATATTAAATTTTATTATTTTCATGGTTTATGAGTTGCCAAAGTTACACAGTTTAACGTTACGCTGTTAAAAAGTTACAATTATTTTAAAAAGAAGGACAAGAAATTGTTCTAAACGATACAGGTTTTTTCTTACATCTAATATTGATACCCATTGATATTTCGTGTGAACCACCTGATACTCCGTTGTTTAACTTCGATACTGTAACGTCGTAACTGTATCCAAGTTTAAAGTTTCCTGTATTAATTCCTAGCGCAAGAATGAAAGCATCACGGTTTCTAAACCAAAATCCTGCTTGAAAATTACCGTATTTGATATAAGTTCCAAGGTTTAATTCCATAAAACCATTCTGATATTGATAAATAATGTTAGGCATAACGCTTGTAACGTTTTGATACCTTGATTTACCTCCCAGGGGAATGTCTGCTCCCATGTGGCCAGTAAGTTTTATAGGTAATTGAGAGTTTCCAATTATCATTGACTCATTCGGTCTGTTTAAATGATGCGCTGCAAAACCGAAAAAGAATTTTTTAGAAAAACCAACAAATCCAGCTGATGCATCAAAAAAGCCTCTACTTCCACCTCTTGGAACGTCCCCAGTTTGATATATAAAACCTCTACGTGGGTCAATCATATCTCCAAAAGTTAATTTATCCCAATCTAAAAACTTCTGCATCCAAGCAGCTCTGGCGCCAAAAAGCATTGTGAATTTTCTATTTACCTTTAAGTGATATGAATAATACAAAGCTAGTGTTGACGTTTGAATCGAAGCTTTACCTTGTTGATCGTGCATTAACAAGGCCCCAAATCCACCATTGATTGATTTGAAGTACTGGTCATAACTTGCAGAATAGGTGACAAAGTTTCCGGTTAATGATGGCCATTGATTTCGGTAATTCATCGCAAATCTAGGGCAACCATTGGAACCAGCAAACGCAGGATTTAAGTATAATGGGTTAGCGTAAAACTGTGTAAATGTAGGGTCTTGAGCGATCGTATCAAAAGACGTCAGCATTATGACAGTTATTAACAGACGATTGATTGTATTTTTCATTCCTTGGTTGTTTCTTGATCAGAATTATAATTCTAGATTCTTACGTGAGAAAATGGTTTAGGTTACAAAAATGCTAATTCATCTACAATAAACAACATTTTAGAGCGTTTTTTTACCAATTAGGTTTAAATTAAACTAAATTTGAACGTTTTTATTATATTAAATTTCAAAAATGAAAATACATTTCCTCGGAATTATCATTATCCTTTTTTTTAGTTCATCAGTTGGGATCGCTCAAACTCCAACAGAACAAGTTGAATTGAACTGGAAAGAACCAGAATCATTGATTTATGGCGTTGTGGAGAATCGTGTTGTTCCTAGTTTTGAGAATAGGGTTTTACAAGGAAATGTTCCATGGTTCGTTAGAAATGTCAAACAAAAAATTAATCTCTCTTACACGGTTAGAAATGTTGTTTCAGAACAAGCTTCAGATTTTGATGTTAAATATGTATTGTCAACTTCAATCAAGTTAAAAAATGAATTTTCGATAGTAGCGGTTTCTAAGAAGGCAGGGAACGAAATATATCAAAGTGTTGAGGCTTTTCCCTATGCAATAATTGATGGAAATATACATCGGCTAAAAAGTTTTACTATTGAAACAGGTGGACAGGTTGCTCAAGTTGTTGCAAAATCTTTTACTTATGTTGCAAATTCGTCATTAGCTAGTGGTAGTTGGTATAAAATTAGTCTCACAAAATCTGGGGTTTATAAAATTGATAGAAACTTTTTAATTTCATTAGGAATTGCCTCGAATGTTAATCCGCAACACATTAATATTTATGGCAACGGATTTGGAGTTCTTCCAGAACAAAACAGTGTCGCACGACCAGATGATTTATTAGAATTGTCAATTCAGGCGATTGGAGAAGCAGATGGGGTATTGGACGCGTCAGATTACTTTTTATTTTATGCTGATGGACCGAATCGAGTGGCTTACCAAGCAGGTCACGGACTTACCCCAATTCAAAATATTTACAACGATGAATCTTTCTATTATATTAACGTAAATCCTTTAGTGCCTGCCAAAAGAATGCAAGCTGCAAGTCAATCAATTTTGACCGTAACAAATACGATCGGAAGCTTCGATGATTTTTCTATTCACGAAGTGGATACAAAAAATTTGATTCGTGGTGGTCAACGTTTTTATGGGGAGTTATTCGATACTCAACTATCTTATGATTTTCTATTAACAACACCGAACCTTGTTAGTTCAGAATTAATTCGTTGTAAATTTTCATCAGCTGGAAATGGTTCTGGTTCAGCTTCAATGAATTTGAAGAGCAACGGAACATTAATCGGTTCATATTCTTTAACTTCCGCATCTTCTGAATACGCTAGATCTGAAAAATCATTTACATTTTTATCTTCCGGGTCTGGTCAATTTATGAATTTAGAGTTTGTACGGAGTAATGCTGGGATGATTTCGTATTTAGATCGCTTAGAAATTGCCTACAGACGAAATTTAGTTCATGACAATGGTCAAATGATTTTTTCAGATAAAAATTCAGTAGGATTGTTGAATATTGGTCAGTTTCAAATTCAAAACATGTCTGGTTCTAAAACAGTTTGGGAAATTACAAAAAATCACGAACCAGCTGTTATTAATGGTGTCTTGACTGGCAGTGTCTATGAGTTTGTCGTGGCTTGCGACACAATGAGAAAGTTTATTGTGAATGATGGAACATATTTTATCCCAGTAGCAAAGGGAGGCATTTCTACACAAGATTTGCACGGATTACCTTTTGCAGATTATCTAATCGTTACGCATCCTTTATTCTTGAGCCAAGCAAATCGTTTGGCACAATTGCATCGGGATTATAATGGACTTACGGTTCATGTTGTTACTACGGAACAGGTGTATAATGAGTTTTCTTCAGGATCTGTCGATCCAACAGCAATTAAGTGGTTTGCTAAAATGTTCCGTGATCGTGCTATTTCTGCTGCTACACCGACATTAGCACCCAAATTTATTTGTTTGTTCGGTGATGGCACCTATGATCCAAAAAATAGAGTATCTAATAATAATTACATGGTTCCAGCTTATGAATTTTTAGCTAGTGAAGACTTGATTAACGCAATGGTAGTGGATGATTATTTTGGAATGTTAGACGACACAGAATCAATTAACCCCTCTGATTTATTGGATATTGGTATAGGTCGTATTTTGGCAACTACAGAGCTTCAAGCGATCTCGCAGGTTGATAAAATAGAGAATTACATAAAAAATGGGATACCTTCATTTGCAGACGATAATGGAAATTATAAAACCTTCGGAGATTGGAGACTAAATTATAATTGTATTTCCGATGACGCTGACGAAAGTGTAGATAATCAATTCTTCTCTGATTGTGAGGCACTTTATACGCAAGTGAAAACTGAGCATCCAGAAATCTTGATAAAAAAAGCATATTTAGATGCTTATCAACAAGCGTCAGGAGCGGGAGGTCAAAGATATCCAGAGGTGAACGATTGGATTAATTCTGAAATGGAAAAAGGGACGTTAGTCATGAACTATTTGGGTCATGGCGGCGAAGTTCAACTTGCAAGAGAAAGTGTGGTTAACATTCCTTCAATCAATTCTTGGAAAAATAACAAAATGGGATTGTTCGTTTCAGCTACTTGTGAGTTTTGTAGATTTGACGATCCATCTAGATTGTCTGCAGGGGAACAAGTTTCTTTGAATCCTGTAGGAGGAGCAATTGCGCTAATGACAACAACACGTTCGGTATATTTTTCAACGAATGCAGATATTAATATGCAATTTGTGAGTCACGCGTTTGATTTGGATGCAACCGGTAATCCACTGCACTTCGGAGATATTGTCATGCGTACAAAAAACACAAGTGTTGCCAGTAATAATAAACGTGCGTTCACATTAATTGGTGATCCTGCGCTAAGGATTGCCTTACCTATTAACAAGATAAAGATTGACAGTATTAACGGGTATAATCCGAGTTTATATGAAGACACTTTACGCGCTTTGTCTTTTGTTGAATTAAAAGGACATGTTGAAGATTTAGGGTCATCCCTTATGACGAGTTTCAATGGTGTGGCTACCGTAATAATGTATGATAAGACTGCTCAAAAGTTAACTTTAGGACAAGACATGGGTTCGGTTAATAGCTTCGAGGTTCATGGTAATCAGTTGTTTAAGGGGAAGGTGTCAGTAGTTAATGGGTTGTTCTCTGCAAAGTTTGTTGTGCCAAAGGATATCAATTATGCATTTGGTAAGGGAAAATTAGTCGTGTACGCTGAAAATGGATTGACAGATGCTGCGGGTATAAGTGAAAAGTTTTTTATCGGTGGAATCGATCCGAATGGAGTCGTGGATAATTTGCCTCCAATTTTAGATGGATATTTTAACGATGTTCTCTTCGCCGAGCAAGGATTAACATCTGAAAATCCAAGTTTGCAAATAAAATTTACAGATGACTTTGGAATCAATGCTGTTGGAAATGGTATTGGACATGATATTACCGCAGTTCTTGATGGAAATGTTTCGGAGCCAATTAACTTGAATGACTATTACGAAACCGATTTGGATACCTATAAAACAGGGACAGTTAAGTATCAGATGAAAGATATTGCTGTAGGAAAACATACACTCACCGTTAGAGCATGGGATGTTAATAATAACTCTGGTGAAGATGTTATCTTGTTTGAGGTTGCTGCCGAAAAAGAACTCGTTTTGGCGCATGTACTTAATTATCCAAACCCGTTTACCACCTCAACCCTATTTTTCTTTGAACACAATCAAGCTTGCAACCAATCAAAGGTTCAAATTCAAATTTTTACTGTTTCTGGTAAATTAGTGAAAACAATTAATACTGATATTGGATTGAATGGATTCAGATCGGAGGGTATACCTTGGGATGGCATTGACGATTATGGAGATGTTTTAGCTAAAGGTGTATATATCTATAACTTAAAAGTTGTTTCCTGTGATGGGAAAACTGCTGAAAAAACAGAAAAATTGGTACTACTGCGTTAGTAAGTACAATATTTTCAAGAAACCAACGTATATTTGTAACTCAATATCAAAAAATGATTCAAAAAATTCAATTATTAACACTTAGTTTGCTCGTTAATTTTGGTTTGTTTGCACAAGCTAATCTAAGTGACTTGCAGTTTAATACTATAACTACTGCAATGCCATTTGTTAGCATTACTCCAGATTCAAGAGCTGGAGCTATGGGTGATGCTGGCACGGCTTTAGCACCAACGGCATATTCGATGTACTGGAATACTTCGAGTTTGAATTTTGCAAAGGAAAAATCTCAAATTGGTCTTTCCTACACGCCTTGGTTGAGAGCTTTGACAAATGATATTCATTTAACTTATCTATCTGGATACAGTCGTTTTGGAAAAAGACACGTTGCTGGAGGTTCAATTCGTTTCTTTAGTTTAGGAGAAATAACGTTTACAGATGCAAATGCTCAAGTTATTAGAACAGACAAGCCTTCTGAATGGGAAATATTAGGAGGTTATGCGTTGAAGCTTTCTGACAAATTAAGTTTAGGTGTGAATGGTAAATTTATTTATTCAAACCTTACCGGTGGATTAGTAGTGGCAGGAGCACAAACCAAAGCGGGGGTTGCTGGGGCTGCAGATATTTCTTTCACTTACTACAACGATGAGGTTAGATTGAATGGCAAAAAAGGTGTTTACACATTTGCGACTACCATAAACAATGTTGGAAACAAAGTAGCTTATTCCGTAAATTCAAAAAGAGACTTTTTACCTACAAATTTAAAAATAGGGAATTCATATAAGACAAAAATTGATGAATACAATAGCTTTACTTTTTCTGTTGATTTACAAAAATTATTAGTCCCAACACCTCCAATCTATATTGGTGGCGAATTATTTTCAGGAAAAAATAATGATGTAGGTGTAGTTCAAGGTATGCTACAATCTTTTGGTGATGCGCCAGGTTTCTTTGAAAAAGATGCTGATGGGGCAACTGTAGTTGATGATAATGGAGATCCAGTAATTGCTAAAGGATCTAAGGCTAGAGAAGAGTTGAGAGAAATTAATTTAGCTTTTGGGGTGGAGTATTCATATTTTGATCGCTTCTATTTACGAGCTGGTGCATTTATTGAGCATCCGACAAAAGGAAATAGAAGATTTGGTACATTCGGCGCTGGGTTAAAGTATAAAATAATGACTTTTGACTTGTCTTATATATTAGCCGCAAAAACGCATCCTTTGGCAAATACATTACGTTTTAGTTTATTGTTTAGTTTGTTTAATCAATCGGTTAGTAATTCAGATTCGAAGCCAGAATAATTAGCAAACTCAAGAAATGAAAATTAGAGTAGGATTTGGTGTAGATGTCCATCGCTTGGCGGTTGGGCATTTGCTTTTTGTGGGAGGGAAGCAAATTGAATCAGATTATGGTGCAGTTGGCCATTCTGATGCGGATGTTTTATTACATGCCATTTGTGATGCCATTCTTGGTGCAGCTAACCTGAGAGATATAGGCTTTCATTTTGCCGATACCGATCCAACATATAAAGGCATTGACAGTAAAATATTGTTAAAGCGCTCGTTTGAATTAGTTAAAGAAAAAGGGTTTGCTGTTGAAAACATCGATTGTACCGTGGTTCTAGAACAACCAAAGTTAAATCCACACATCCCAGAAATGCAAGCAATTATTTCAAGAATTTTAGAAACAGAGTTAGATGATATTTCGATAAAGGCAACAACACATGAAAAAGTGGACTCGTTCGGTGAAGGAAAGGCGATCAAAGCCTATGCAGTCTGTTTACTCGTTAAAAAATAGTGAGCAAAAAAAAACCACCCGAAGGTGGTTTTCAAATAGTATTGTTTGATACTATTTAATCTCGCAACCTGAAACAGTTGTTACGTCAGTTGTTGTTATTCCTGAATTTACGGATACTTGCGTGATAGAACCGTCAACACAATCTTCAGAAGTACGTAAGCTCTTCTTAGTAGCGTTTGCTTTTGTGACTTTAATTGTTGAAGTTGAGGTCGTATTGGTAGAGCCTAATGCAGTAGCGTAAGTTGTTGTTGTAGAAGCATTGCAGCTACATGTTCTTTCTTTTGCACAAGAAAATGCACCAAAGCCGATTAAGGCGATTAAAATTGTCTTTTTCATAATAATTTATTTAATTGTACAGTTAGTAGCATCAGTACTAGTGGTAGTAACCCCATTCTGCGTTTCAGTATAAACCGAAGTCGTGTTTTGACAAACGTTCTTCATGTCTTTATTGCTAATTTTTGTATAAACTCTAGTAGTAGGGTCACTAGTGTTAGATCCAGAAGCATTTGTATACGTGTCAGTACAAACGCAAGTTTGCTCTTTAGAACAAGAAGCCATCACTAAAGCGAAAAGCGACATGCTTAAAATAATTTTTTTCATAATTCGGTTAATTTAATTTGGGGTAAAGATATTTGATTTTTTTACATTTTGATGCGTGATCTTGTTAAATTTCTGTTCTTTTTTGCGTAGCACCCCTATTTTTCAATTTCCTTGCGCTTGGTTTTAGTTTTATTGGTGAAAAAAATTGTTAACTAATTCTTCAAGTTTCTTAATTTGAAAGTATCTTTATGCATTCTTATTTAATAAATATTAGCGTTAAAACTGAAGCATGAAAGTTAATCCAGCATATAATACCAAAGAAACAGCCTTAGCTTTATATAATACACCACTTTTAGAATTGGTTTTTCAAGCCGCGAATGTGCACCGAGAGTACCATAATCCGCGAGAAGTGCAAATGTCTTCTTTGTTGAGTATAAAAACGGGTGGTTGTTCTGAAGATTGTAGCTATTGCCCACAATCTGCAAAATACAATACAGATGTAGAACCACATAAAATGTTGACGGTTGAAGATGTTTTGGATCAAGCATCTAACGCAAAAGCAAATGGGGCATCGCGCTTGTGCATGGGGGCTGCTTGGCGTGAAGTTAGAGATAATAGTGACTTTGATTCCGTTGTTAAGATGGTGCAGGGAATTAATAACTTGAAAATGGAAGTGTGTTGCACCTTAGGTATGCTTACTGAGCCACAAGCAAAGCGACTTAAAAATGCCGGGTTATATGCTTACAATCACAATTTAGATAGTTCTGAAGAGTTTTATGGTGATGTAATTTCTACCCGCGAATATCAAGAGCGATTAGATACGATCGATAATGCAAGAAATGCTGGAATTTCTGTTTGTTCTGGTGGCATTATCGGAATGGGAGAAACTGTCGAAGATCGTATTGGTTTGTTAATGTCTTACACCAAAATGACAACGCCTCCAGACTCTATTCCTATTAATGCATTAGTTGCAGTTGAAGGAACACCTTTAGAAGAACAAAAACCTGTTGCGATTTGGGAAATGATTCGAATGGTTGCAACAACTAGAATTATGTTTCCAGAAAGTGTCGTACGTTTGTCTGCAGGTAGAACGCAAATGAGCATGGAAGGTCAAGCGCTTTGTTTTATGGCTGGTGCAAGTAGTCTTTTTGCAGGCGATAAATTATTGACTACACCAAACCCTGAATTTAATGAAGATCAGGCAATGTTCGAAATTTTAGGATTGACTCCGAAAGCTCCATTTCAAGACGGGGTTCAGCCAGAAACATTGCCAGATGAAATTATAGAAGCAAAAAAAGAAGAAGCAATTCGTCGTAAGATAGAGCTTGAGGAAGCAAGAAACAAAGGTTTTGAACCTAGAAAAATTTCCCAGGTTTAAGCTTTAAATGACAGATTACTTAGCTATAAAATTAAACGAGCGCACTGAAAAAGGTGCGTTTCGTGTTTTACATAATTTAGAAGGAAAAATCGACTTTTGTTCAAACGATTATTTAGGATTATCTGAATTTGAGATTAAAACCAAAAGCACTTCAAATAGCGGCACAGGTTCTCGTTTGATTGCTGGATCAAATCATTATACAGAAGATTCAGAGCAAGAGTTGGCTTTATTTTTTAATGCTGCTGCCGCGCTGGTGTTTAATTCTGGATATGATGCCAATGTTGGATTATTTTCTTCTATTCTTACCAAAGAATGCGTTGTCTTATATGATGAATTCATCCACGCATCTGTGAGAGATGGAGTGCGTTTGGGAATGGCTAAAAGTTATCATTTTAAACACAACGCATTAGATGATTTAGAGCGTCTGCTAAAAAATGTCGCTAAAGAATCGAAAATAGTTTATGTAGCCATTGAATCTTTATACTCTATGGGGGGCGATATTGCACCTGTAAAAGAAATATTAGCTATTTGCCAGAAATACAATGCTCGATTAATAGTAGACGAAGCACATGCTGGTGGTGTTTTTAGTGAAAAAGGGAAAGGGATTTGCCATAGTTTAGGTATTGAAGGTCAAGTTTTTGCGAGAGTTTTTACGTTTGGGAAAGGCTTTGGGAGTCATGGTGCTGTAGTGATTTCTGACATTTTACTTAAAAATTTCCTCATTAATTTTGCACGTTCGTTCATCTACACAACAGCCTTACCAGCGTCAGCCTACGAAAGATTGGCTTTGCTATTTTCTTCTTTTAATACGAAAATTGAAGAGGAACGTGAAAAGTTGCTCAAAGTAATTGATTTTTTTAGACTTAATGCGAGTGAGTTCGTTTTGTCGAGTGACAAACATAGTCCAATTCAGATTTTGCCGTTATCCCAATTTAACCGAGATTCATTACTTAAAGCGATACCGGATTCAGGATTCGGAGTAAAGGCAATCTTTACGCCTACAGTTCCTGTTTCTCTAGAATGTATAAGGATTTGTTTGCATTCTATTAATAGCCACGAAGAGATTCAAGGCTTTATCAAATTTCTAAGCACCTTTAAAAACTCATAAACACCTTTAAAGTCAGTTTGTTGTTTTTTAACGCATGTTATTTTTTGTAAAAAGTAAATTATAATTCAAGTATAGTTGTTAAATTTAATTTACTTTGTCTTGGTTATAAAAAACGTGCATTATGAGTAATATAGGGGTAAATGGTTTTGGTAGAATCGGTCGATATTTTACAAGGTTGGCTCTTCAGAATGAAAGAATTAATGTGGCTGTTGTAAATGATTTAGGGGATATTCACACCCTTGCGCATTTGTTAAAGTATGACTCAGTACATAGTTCATTTGGTTTGAAATTCGAAATTATTGGAAATAGCCTTGTATTTGAGAACGGAAAAAAAATTGTGTTTACGCAAGAAAGTAAACCAGAGAATATTCCTTGGAAAGAATATAACGTAGATATTGTAATTGAAAGTACGGGTATTTTTCTATCTAAAGAAAAGGCGAGTGCGCATTTGACTGCCGGGGCAAAAAGAGTCATCATTTCTGCTCCGCCAGATGGTGATGATATTAATACAGTTGTGTTGGGCGTAAATGACAATGTTTTAGAAGACCATGACTTGATCATTTCTAATGCTTCTTGCACAACGAATTCTGCAGCACCAATGATCGCTATTTTAGAAAGTATTGCAACTATCGAATCTGCTTATATAACAACTATTCATAGCTATACATCAGATCAAAAACTACATGACGCCCCGCATAAGGATTTAAGGAGAGCGCGTGCTGCTGCGCTTTCAATTGTGCCAACTTCCACTGGTGCTGCAAAAGCAATTACAAGAATATTTCCTGATTTAGAAGGAAAAATAGGAGGTTGTGGACTTCGAGTGCCAGTACCAAATGGATCATTAACCGATTTAACAATAATCACGGAAGAGTTTTTGACCGTTGAACAAATTAATGCTGCTTTTTTGGAAAGTTCCAAAAAGGAATTGTTAGGAATTTTAGAATACACAAGTGATCCAATAGTCTCGGTTGATATTATTGGAAATCCTCATTCAGTTATTTTCGATAGTTTACTTACGTCGGTAATAGGGAAAATGGTAAAAGTGGTAGGATGGTATGATAATGAGGCGGGATATTGTAATCGTTTACTAGACTTGGTTCAAAAGATTAAGTAATTCAATATGCGAGTTGCCTGTTATTGGACCATAGCTACACATTGTTGTAAATTTAATACCGGTCAATAAATTGTTATTATATTATGTTATTATTGCGAGCGTGTTAAATTGTTTTTGTAAATTTACAGCACATTTAAACTAAACATTATGAAAAAAAGTTACATTTTAGCTGGATTCGTATTAGCAGGAACTTGCTCTTTTGCGCAAGTGACAAATGCTTCTAAGGTCAGCAGAACAGCAAAGGCTGCATACAGCCGTACTGAGGTTAGACAAACAAGACCTGTGGTACAAAATATTGAAAAAGCAGAAGGCGATATACTTTGGTCTGATGGATTTTCTACTCCAGCAAACTGGACAATGACTACTGTTGCAGGAACAAATGGTTCTTGGGTTATTGCTGCAGCATTACCTGCAGGTTTAGCAGCTCAAACGGCTACTTATGGTTTTGCAACTACTTTGCCTACACCTCCTTTTGCATATATCGATTCAGATGGTCCAGGTGCGGCTGCTACACAAAATGCTAGTTTAACCACTACTGGTGTTATTGATTTGAGCGCGCAAGGAATGAATCCCGTTTCTGTAGTTTTCAAAAATATTTACCGTCATTTTCAAGAATTGAATTTTGTTGCAATTTCGAATGACAATGGTTTAACATGGATAGAACAAGCAATTAATGCTGTTCCTGAAGTTCCTGTAAATACAAATTCAGCTAATCCTGAAAACGAATCATTGTTGTTCCCTGCTCCAGTAGGAGGATGGAGTGCAAATGCAAAGTTACGTTTCAGATATGAAGGAGCTTATGATTGGTATTGGGCAGTTGATGACGTGAGCATTCAAGTTCCATTTAACAACAATATTGAGTTTTTAAGAGTGAATCCAATTGCGGTTTCTACTCAAGTTGAAGCAGAATATTACACAATACCTACTTCACAATTGACTGCTTTTCCTGGGCATACTTTCCAAGGAATGATCAAAAATATCGGTGCTGCTGCTCAGCCAACTGTTCGTTTTGGTGCTGTTTCAGGTGTTTATTCAGGACTTAGTGGTCCAGGTAACGTAACACCATTATCATTGGCTTCTTTAGCTTTGGATACATTTGATATTACTACTCCTTACATGGCTGTAGTAGGTACTAATACTGTTACATGTTTAGCAACAATACTTCCTGGTCCTGATTCTGATGCTTCAAATAACACAGTTACTCTACCTGGCTTTACGGTTGGTGGTGTTGAATACGGTCGTGATAATGGTGTATTTGATTCAAGAATTACTGGTTTTGCTGGTGCTGGAAACGAAGTAGACGGATTTGGTAATACAATGGAGATCTTTGCTGCTCAATCAGTTGGTTCGGTTAATGTTTACATTCCTACTCAAGGTACTGCTTTTACAGAAACAGATATTTCTTGGAGAATCGATCTTTTTGACGGAACAGTTTGGAATACAGTTGCAGTAGGAACTCCTTTTATTGTTACTGTTGCAAATCCAAATGTAAATACATGGGTTCAAATTCCAATTCAAGGTGGAACACCATACGTTATTCCTGCAGGTTCAATCATTCGTTTGTTTGTAACTCGTTTGGATAATACAACTGCAACTTTCGCTTGTGGTATGGCGCAAGCTACAAAAGGTCAAGTTGTTGGTGTTCAAGCTGACGGTACATTCATTGGTTTGGCTGATCCAAATGCAATTATGGTTCGTTTATCTTCAAAATCATTTCTTGGTTTAGAAGAAGGAGGTTCAGTAATTGATGCTACAGTTTACCCTAACCCTGCAGTTAATTCTGCAATCGTAACGGTAAAGGCTAACGAAGCAATCATTACTTTAACAGATCTTGCCGGTAAAGCTATCTCTACTGCATCTGTAGTAGCTAACGCTGCTGGTACTATTGAGTATGAAATTTCTACAGAAACTGTAGCTAATGGTACTTATTTAGTAAATATTACTTCAAATGGTGCTTCAACTACTAAGAAATTGGTTGTTAAGAAATAATTTGAATTAGTAAATTATTGAAGCCCTAAACTGAAAAGTTTAGGGCTTTTTTTTGTCTATAATATTTTAAAACGGTACAGCTGCATTATCGATGACACAAGGATAATGAAAGAAGAAATTAAAAGTTTTATTTAGACTTCCAATCGAAATTTTTGAGTGGAAGCTTCATAAGTTTAGTGAGATAGCTCGAATCTTGAATGCGCTCCAATAATTCAACATGATCTATTCTATGTGCATCGGTGCTTACTAAGTCCACTAGTTTGTATGCTATTAGTTGTTCTGCTTGTTTTTTTACGCCTGGTCCGTAGCGGCCAGAAAGTGAACTCAAGTTTAACTGGATCAATATTCCGCGTTCACGATAAGTTTGTACCTCTTCTAATTTGCCAAATAGATATGGATATCTTTCTACATGCGCTAATACTCCGGTGTAGCCGTTAGTATTGAGTTCAAAAATCAAATCATCAATTCGGTTTGGTTTATTTTGAAACGAAAATTCGAATAACACATGATTACCATAAAATGTCAGTAATTCTTTCTGCGTAATTTTATCGAACAAACTTTCTTCAAAGTAGTATTCGGCGGCATAATTGAGTTTGAGTAACGGAAACTGATGTTGTTCTTTGATTACCCGCTCGAATGCTGCTAAAATTGAATCTTTATCATTCTCATACAGCCCCGGATAGATGTGTGGGGTCATTACTATTTTGCGATAACCTAGTTGCTGCATTTTCTTAAGCATTTCGATGGATTGCGCAATGGTTTGGGCACCATCATCAATGCTCGGTAAAAAATGATTGTGCACATCAACTCCTAGGCTAGAAAAGTCGAATGGAGTGTTTGCTTTACCGAATAGTTTCTTTAATAATGACATCGTAAGCTAGGTCAACGATTATTGTATTGTGCTTGATAATAGTTGGTGTAATCACCAGAGGTTACTTGTTCTATCCATTGAGGATTGGATAAATACCAATCAATGGTTGCGGAAAGACCTTCTTCAAATTGTATGCTTGGATTCCAATTCAATGCCGTTTTTAATTTGCTTGCATCAATAGCATAACGTGCGTCGTGCCCTTGACGATCACCAACGAATTCAATCAGCGCATTCGATGTTCCCTTTGGACGGTGTAGTTTTGAATCAACTAAATTGCACAATAAGTGAACTAAATCGATGTTTCGCCATTCATTAAGACCTCCAATGTTGTACGTTTCATTAACCATCCCATTATGAAAGATGGTGTCAATAGCAGTAGCATGATCTTCAACCCATAACCAATCTCTCACATTTTCTCCAGTTCCATAAATAGGAAGTGGTAAATTTTGTTGGCAGTTTTTTATCAATAATGGGATAAGTTTTTCAGGAAATTGGTGTGAACCATAATTGTTACTGCAGTTAGAAATAACGGTTTCCAACTTAAACGTATGGGCATAAGCACGCACCATGTGATCTGAGCTTGCCTTGGATGCAGAATACGGACTTCTTGGATCATAAGGCGTAGTTTCAGTAAACAAACCGGTTTCGCCAAGACTTCCATATACTTCGTCTGTAGAAACGTGGTAAAATAGATGCTTTGTATAATCTTCTTTCCAACTGTTTCTGGCAAAATCTAATAATTGCGCTGTTCCTAAAACATTTGTTTTCACAAAGGCAAGCGGGTCAGAAATACTTCTATCAACATGTGATTCTGCAGCCAAATGTATGATGTCGGTTATTGCAAATGGTGCAAGAATCATAGTAAGATTAGCGTCGCAAATATCTGCTTTTAGAAATGTGTAATTTGCTGCGGATTCAACGTCTTTGAGGTTCTCTAAATTCGCGGCATAGGTCAGGTTGTCGAGGTTAATGATTTTGTATTTCGGATACTTATTTACGAATAAACGCACAACATGTGAGCCAATAAATCCGGCACCACCTGTTATTAAAATATGTTTCTCAAAACTTGACATATACTTCAATTATAAACTCCAGTACTCTAAATCTTTGATTCTGTCCTTAAAAACACCTTTTATGTCAACAAACAATCCGTCTCCATTTTTTAGTAATTTTTTGAAATCAGATTCTTGTAATTTGATGTATTCTCTATGACTCACAGCTAGAACAACAGCGTCATAATCATTAGCCGCTTGCGCTACTAATTTTACGCCATATTCATGTTCCATTTCAGAAGAAGAGGCATGAGGATCAATAATATCTACAGTAACCTCGAATGATTTTAGCTCGTTAATTACATCAATTACTTTTGAGTTTCTAATGTCACTAACATCTTCCTTAAAAGTGCTTCCCATTACCAATACTTTTGCAGCACCAATGTTTACACCTCGTTTGATTAATTTCTTAACAGCTTGTTTTCCAATGTAAAACCCCATTGAATCGTTTACAAATCTACCAGAAGTAATGATTTGCGCATGGTAATCTGCTTGAGCCGCTTTGTAAGTTAAATAGTAAGGATCAACTCCAATACAATGGCCTCCTACCAAACCCGGCGAGAATCTTAAGAAATTCCATTTTGTACCCGCTGCTTCTAAAACATCATAGGTATTGATTTTTAGACGAGAAAAAATAATTGACAACTCATTGATCAAAGCAATGTTTACATCACGTTGCGTGTTTTCAATAATCTTAGCTGCTTCTGCAACCTTGATACATGATGCACGGTGAACTCCTGCATGAACTACAAGTTTGTATGTTTTTGCAATTTCATCAAGTGATACATCACAACATCCTGAAACTACTTTAATTACATTTTGTAAAGTGTGCTCCTTGTCTCCCGGATTAATTCTTTCCGGAGAATATCCAACTTGAAAATCTTCCATAAATTTCAACCCTGAAAATTTTTCAAGAACTGGAATACAATCTTCTTCCGTACAGCCAGGATAAACGGTAGATTCGAAAACGACGTAATCGCCTTTCTTCAATACCTTTCCAACGGTTTCACTCGCACCCAATAAAGGGCGTAAGTTAGGTAAGTTGTGTTCGTCAATTGGTGTCGGAACGGCAATTACAAAGAAATTCACATCCTTCATTTCTTCAGGATTCGCAGTGAAGGTAATATCACAACCATCGAATGCAGATGATTCAAGTTCGTTACTCGGGTCGTTATTGCTACGCATTAAATCAACACGTGCTTGGTTAATATCGAAACCTACTACCTTAATTTTTCTAGCAAATTCTAAAGCAATTGGTAATCCAACATAACCTAGGCCAACTACTGCCAGCTTTTTGTTTTTGGCAACTAAATCGTTATAAATTAACTTGTTCATCTCTTATTTTGTAAATTCGTTCTATAATATCTACAACTTTCAATCCCTCAAGGGCGTTTGTTGTTGCAGTGGTTCTTCCTTTTAATGTGTCCACAACATTTTCAATAATGTGATGGTGATTTGCTGCCGATCCTTTGTACAAGCCATAATCATTTGCAGGATTTGAAGGTCGCAATTCAGGCATGGTATATCCAGGGATATTACAAACCTCAACTTCATTCATGTATTGTCCGCCAATTTTCACACTACCTTTCGATCCAATGATGGTCATCGAACTTTCTAGGTTTTGGTCAACAACAGCGGTTGAATAATTAATTGAACCCATTCCGCCGTTCATAAAATCAAAGTTTATGAAGCCAGAATCTTCAAAAGCAGTTAAGTCTTTGTGGCTAAAATCAGCAAATTTACCTTGAATGTTATCGATGTCGCCAAAAAGCCAATACATGATGTCAATAAAATGTGAGAATTGGGTAAATAAAGTTCCTCCGTCTAGTTCATTAGAACCTTTCCATCCTCCTTTTTTATAATACCGTGCGTCGCGGTTCCAATAACAATTTAATTGTACCATTAACGTGTCACCTAGTGTTCCGTTTTCAACAATTGATTTTATCCACTCAGAAGGTGGCGAATAACGATTTTGCATCACACAAAATACTTGACGCGACATTTGCAAGGCTTTGAAAATTAATTGCTCACAGCTATCTTTCGTTAAACCCATAGGTTTCTCACAAACAATATGCTTCTTATTGGCTAATGCTAAGATGCTTTGTTCTGCATGTAGTCCATTGGGTGTGCAGATGTTTACAACATCAATATCCAAACCTGATGCGATCATTTCTTCCATTGTGTTGAAAAATTTCACACCAAAATCTTTGACAGCACATTCTTCTTCGGTTCTCACGTCAACTAAAGCTACTAGTTCAGCTTCAGGATGGCGTTGAATCATTTCCGCGTGGCGTTTACCAATGTGGCCACAACCAACAACTGCGAATTTTACTTTTTTATCTTCTGCAATCATGCTTTAATTTTTGATACTGTATTGTTCTCTAATTGATATTGATCCTTTGTTTCTGGGCAAATCGCAATTCCTTCTGCACTAAATGTGAGTCGGTGACCGTATTCGCTCACCCATCCCATTTGGCGTGCTGGGTTTCCAACTACCAATGCGAAGTTAGGAACATGTTTGGTAACTACCGCCCCTGCGCCAATAAATGCGTATTCTCCGATGTCATGACCACATACAATTGTCGCGTTTGCACCAATAGAGGCTCCTTTACGAACAATAGTTTGGGCGTATTCCGCTTTTCTATTTACGGCACTTCTCGGATTAATGACGTTCGTAAATACCATAGAAGGACCAAGGAATACATCATCTTCACAGATTACTCCGGTATAGATTGAAACGTTGTTTTGTATTTTGACATTGCGGCCTAAAATGACATCTGGCGAAATAACTACGTTCTGACCAATGTTACAGTTTTCTCCAATCACACAATTAGGCATAATGTGACTAAAGTGCCAAATTTTTACACCGTCGGCAATAGAGCATCCTTCGTCTACAAATGCAGTTTCATGTGCGAAATAATTCTTCATCGTGTAATGTATTTTTCAAAGTCGTTATGATCCTTGTGGTGTAATTCTTCTTCGCTTAGGGATAAAAAGTAAGCATACGTCCTTTTTAAACCTTCTTTTCTATCAATTTTCGGTTCCCAGTTCAGCAATGCTCTCGCTTTCGTGATGTCTGGTTGTCTTTGCTTGGGGTCATTCACAGGTAAGTCATGGTAAACCACTTTTTGATCTGTACCGGTCAATTTAATTATTTCTTCTGCAAAATCACTGATTGAAATTTCATCAGGATTACCAACATTTACGGGTAAATGATAGTCGGATAATAAAAGTCTGAAAATTCCTTCTACTAAATCGTCAACATAGCAAAAAGAGCGCGTTTGAGATCCATCTCCAAATATGGTAATATCTTCACCGCGTAAAGCTTGACCGATAAAAGCAGGTAAAACTCTGCCGTCATTCAGTCGCATTCTAGGTCCGTAG
Organism: Crocinitomicaceae bacterium; assembly: GCA_043720875.1. GTDB lineage: Bacteria > Bacteroidota > Bacteroidia > Flavobacteriales_D > Crocinitomicaceae > JAYSRU01. The sequence continues at coordinate 3,927 of JAYSRU010000132.1, read as the reverse complement.
GTATTGAAAATACGAATTATACGTGTTTCAACCTGATGAAAAGTGTGATAAGCCATGGTCATTGCCTCTTGAAAACGTTTTGCTTCATCGTAAACTCCACGCGGACCAACTGGATTTACATTACCCCAATATTCTTCGGTTTGCGGGTGAACGGTTGGGTCTCCATACACTTCAGAAGTTGAAGCAATCAGTACTCTTGCGCTCTTTACCTTGGCTAAACCTAAACAATTATGAATTCCGAGTGACCCAACTTTTAAGGTTTGAATTGGAATTTTTAAATAATCTATTGGACTAGCAGGCGAAGCAAAGTGAAGGATGTAGTCTAGTTTTCCTGGGACATGAATAAATTTACTGACGTCGTGGTTATAGAATTCGAAATTGGATAAAGGAAATAGGTGTTCTATGTTTTTCAGTCTACCGGTGATTAAGTTATCCATCGCAATAACGTGATATCCTTCTTTCACAAAACGATCGCAAAGATGAGAGCCTAAAAAACCTGCTGCTCCAGTAATAAGTATTCTTTTTTGTTCCATTTTTAGTTGTTGCTTGGAAATACAGTTTTACGACCTATGGAGTTGTAATAAAAATTCAGCTTTTCCATTTGAGGTAAATCGTAAATATTTCGACCGTCAAAAATAACAGGCGATTTTAAGTTTTTTCTGATGATTTCAAAATCAGCATTTTTAAAAGCCATCCATTCAGTCACGATTAATAAAGCATCTGCTTCCATTAGCGCATCGTATTGTGAGTTTGCGTAATGTATCTTATTACCGTAGATTGCTTTTGTATTTGGAATTGCTTCTGGATCATAAACGGATACCGCGGCTCCTGCTGCCAATAATAAATCAATGATTTTAAATGCGGAAGCTTCACGAATATCATCTGTATCGGGTTTGAATGCTAAGCCCCAAAGCGCAAATTTCATTCCTTTTAAATCTCCGTAGTGATTCAAGATTTTGTTAAACAAAACTCTTTTTTGACTTTCATTTACATCCAAAACACTTTGAATAATTTCGAAGTTATAACCTTGTTCGTTTCCGCTGTTTACCAATGCTTGTACATCTTTTGGAAAGCAACTTCCTCCGAAACCAATTCCAGGATATAAAAAACGATGACCAATTCTATTGTCACTTCCGATGCCCATACGCACTTGATCGACATCAGCTCCAACTTTTTCGCAAAAGTTAGCAATCTCATTCATGAATGTAATTTTGGTTGCCAGAAAAGAGTTTGCTGCATATTTGGTTAACTCAGCAGATTTTTCATCCATAATGAGTAATGGGTGGCCATCCTTAATGAAGGGAATATATAATTCTTTCATTATTTCAGTAGCTCTTAGATGACTTGATCCAATTACAACACGGTCTGGATTTAAAAAATCATCTATGGCAAAACCTTCGCGCAAAAATTCTGGATTTGAAACAACTGCGAAATCTACCGTCGCATTTACTTTAATTGCTTGGGTTACTTTTTCTGCAGTGCCAACAGGTACGGTACTTTTGTTTACTATAACTTTAAATGAAGTCATAATTTTACCTAATTCGTCTGCTACAGCCAAAACGTAACGTAAGTCTGCCGATCCATCCTCATTTGGTGGAGTAGGTAGCGCAAGAAAGACAATGTCAGCTTTGTCTACAGCCTCTTTTAATGAAGTTGTAAAGGTTAAGCGTCCTTCTTTTATGTTGCGTAAAAAAATATTTTCTAGATGGGGTTCGTAAATTGGAACCTTTCCATTTCTTAGTAAGTTTACTTTTTCTTGGTCAATGTCGACACAGCAAACTTGATTACCTGTTTCGGCAAAACATGTCCCGGTTACCAATCCAACATAGCCAGAGCCAATTACTGCAATTTGCTTCATATTTATTTAAGAAAAGAAACTAGTGATGAGCAAATGTAGTGAAGCTGTTCTTCATCTAATTCTGTATGCATTGGTAATGAAATCACTCGTGATGTTAACCATTCTGTTACAGGTAAATCTAGTTCACCTAACTCGAATGAAGCAAACATACCTTGCTTATGCGCAGGACTTGGATAATAAACCATTGAAGGAACATCCAATTTGCTCAAATGATCCACAAGGCTTTTTCTGTCAAGTCCGTCAAGTTGTAAAGTGTATTGATGGAAAGCATGTTTTGATTTTGGGTCACGTTTCGGAGTAATAATTTGTGGATATTCTTTGAAGAAGTTATCGTAATAATCGGCAGCTTTTCTCCTCGCGTCACAATAACTATCCAATAAGGGCAATTTGATTCTTAAAACCGCAGCTTGCATACTGTCTAATCGAGAATTGCAACCAACCACATCGTGAACATATTTCACACTTTGACCGTGATTTGCAACCATTTTCAATTGTTTTGCGAGCGCGTCATCGTTGGTGCAAATTGCACCTCCGTCACCATAACATCCAAGATTTTTTGATGGAAAAAATGAAGTACATCCAATCGTTCCAATCGTTCCAGTTTTAGAAATGCGCCCATCGTTATGGTGATAATCACAACCAATCGCTTGGGCATTATCTTCAATAACGAATAAGTTATGTTTCTTGGCAATTTCCATAATGGTGTCCATATCCGCAGCTTGGCCGTACAAATGAACGGGTACAATTGCTTTAGTTTTTGAGGTGATTACAGCTTCAATTTTTGAAGGATCCATACAAAAAGTATCAGGAAGAACATCTACAAAAACAGGAATCAAGCCTAAAAGAGCTACCACTTCAGTAGTTGCAATATACGTGTACGACGGTGTAATCACTTCGTCACCTGGTTTTAAACCCAATGCCATCATAGCAATTTGTAGAGCATCTGTGCCATTTGCACAGGGAATAACGTGTTTAGCGCCTAAGTAATTTTCTAACTCTTTTTGAAATTCGGAAACTGCTGGACCATTAATGAAAGTGGTTGTTTCAATAACTTCCATGATCGCGTTGTCAACAGCAGGTTTAATTTTTTCATACTGGGATTTGAGGTCCACCATTTGAATTTTTCTCATAATAATATTTTACGCTTTTTCCGAACGTCAAATATAACCAATGTATCGTTTATAAGACCAAATCTTCTTACTTTTGACAAAAATAAATAGAATGATTGTTGTTACGGGTGCCGCTGGTTTTATTGGAAGTTGTTTGATTTCAAAATTGAACCAAGAAGGAATTACAGATATTGTTGCAGTGGATGATTTTACTATACATGAAAAGGAACAAAATTTAGAAGGAAAAAAGCTTTTATTTAAGGTTGAGCGAAGTGTTTTTGAGGCATGGTTTCAAGAAAATGGCAACCAGATTTCTTTTGTATATCATATTGGTGCACGCACGGATACAACCGAAATGAATGTTGCTTTGTTTAACGAGTTGAACTTGAATTATTCTAAAATGGTTTGGCAAAAGTGCATTGAATTTGGTGTTCCTTTGGTTTATGCAAGTTCTGCGGCAACCTATGGTTTAGGGGAGTTTGGGTACAAAGACGATCACGCACTTATTCCTTCATTAAAACCGCTAAATCCTTACGGAGATTCTAAAAATGATTTTGATAAATGGGCGTTGCTGCAAGAGCAAAAACCTGTTTTTTGGGCTGGATTGAAATTTTTTAATGTTTATGGGCCAAATGAATTTCACAAGGGAAGAATGGCTTCGGTTATTTTTCATGCCTTTAATCAAATTGAAACAAAAGGCAGCATGAAATTGTTTCGTTCACATAACCCAAATTATAGTGATGGTGGGCAATTGCGCGATTTTGTATATGTAAAAGATTTGGTCAATGTGTGTTTGTTTCTGAAAAACAATACCGTAGAATCCGGGATTTATAACTTAGGTTCGGGGATAGCACGAACGTTTTTAGACTTAGCTACCAATACGTTTCATGCATTGAACAAAACAGTGGACATAGAATTTATTGATACACCCATTGATATTAGAGAAACGTACCAATATTT
>JAYSRU010000131.1:0-4589 GCA_043720875.1 Crocinitomicaceae bacterium | reverse complement strand
CCTGATGTATTGGGTAATAATGAAATGGAAGGGTGGCGTAAATTTTCTAATAAATCATCGTGTGTATTGGTTAAGTCTACGCGTTTCAACGCCATTGTGACCAACTCTGATCCTGAAGCTAAAATCGCTTCACGCATCAAGGTATTTGTAGCAAATTTACCAGTACCAGTAAATAAGCGCGATTGAAATATTTTGTCTGCTATTTTTAATTCTTGCATTTTGTTATTCTTTAATGGGTTGAGTTGCACAAAGTGCCACAATTTCTTTAATTTTTTCTGTTGAATGTTGGTGATCGAACAATAATCCTGAGAGCGCAATGCCATGAATACCAATGGATAGCAATTTATAAATATCTGCTTCTTTAATACCGCCAATGGCGTAAATAGGCTGGGAAATTCCTTTTTCTTTTAACGCAGCAACGAGACTAACATATCCTTCAAACCCAAGAATAGGTTTCAATTTTTCTTTGGTTTTGGTTAAACGTAAGGGACCAACTCCAAAGTAAGTAATTGAATCAATCGGATAACTTGTTAGTTCTTCGAGACTATTTGCTGTTGCACCAACGATTTTTTCGGTTCCTATTTTTTCTCTAATCTTCGCAGGATTTTCATCTTCCATGCCCACATGAATTCCTGAAACATCAATAAACGTCAATAACTCAGCATGATCGTTTAGGGTGAGGATCATGTTAAAATGATCACAAATTACTTTCATTTGTTCGGCTATTTCTAAAAACCGAACCTTATAGTGTTCTTTCGGAAAGCGTTTTGCAAAGTCGGATTCTTTGATGCGCAGTTGCACCCATTTCACACCGTTTTCACCTAAGCGATGCAACCAAGAAAAATTTGTAAAATCTTCTTGCGGATGCGTAATGTATTGTAACGTTGGAAGTATCATTCGCTATCGAGTAAATTGGATGAATTCTTTTTTGGAGGGTTGTTCTTTTCCAAGAAGAATGAAATTCCAGTAATTAAACAACCTAAGGTTATCGTGAAGTTGGCCAAATAGAAATGAAATATTTTCAAGATTAAACCCAGCCCCACAACGGATAACGCAACAATGATCAATATTCTAACTGAAACAGGCTGGTTTTTTCGCTCTTCCGATTTTTGAAGAAACAGATGAATGAAAATCAAAATGAATCCTAAAATAGTTAAGGATAAAAACAAAAGTTGCGCAAAATCTTTAGAGGTATAGTGTACAACAGTTGCATGAGCGAAATACTCTAACACAATGGCCATAACGAAAGATATTGAACCTAGGTTTCTTAACATTTTGGTTTAAAATTTATGGTAAGACAAGCCTGTGGAATTCGAAGAAAGACAGCGTTCAGCATAATCTTTAGCCTTACGCAATCCTTTGATTGTGGGATATCCCTTCGCCATATTAGCTAAAATAGCGCTCGAAAGAATACAACCACTACCATGTTTGTTGGTGCAATTCTTAGTGTTTAACCTAAACGGATACGTATTTCCTTTCCAATGTAAAGTGTCTTTCCCAATGTCTTTTGCATGTCCACCTTTCAAATAAACCTTAACGTTTTCAGGGATGATTAATGCATTTTGGGAGTTGAATAATTGTTCAAATTCCGGAAGATTTGGAGTGACAAGGTCCACAAAACTTAAGATCTCAACTATGTTAGCGTCAAATCTATTTTCACGCATATCACCACCGGCGCTTGGTGCCAAAACTGGATCCCAAACTATTGTCATTTTCGGAATTTGTTTTAACCGTGTTACTATGGCAAGTAAGGTTTTTGAGTTTTCTATTAATCCTATTTTTACATTTTGAATGGAATAACGCTTCAACAACACTTCTAATTGGCGCATGATTTGAACTTCCGAAGACCATTCACAGGTTTCGAAACTATCTTCAGTTTGAATGGTATTGCACGTTTGTATTGCCATTCCTTGAACTTTGTGTTGCTCAAAAACTTTGCAATCTGCAATAATTCCCGCCCCACCTGAAGGGTCAAATCCTCCAATTGTCAAACAAATTATACGATGTTTCTCCATGAGTCTAAAATTTGTTTTAAATACGCTATCGGTTGCTCATTTTGCCAAACGGAACCCATAAGCGCAATGGCTCGAAATCCTTTTTGCTGGGACGCTTGTAATGTTTCCATTGATATTCCTCCCAAGGCGACAGCTTTATGCTTAAATGTTTCATTTTCGTTGGTGATGTCCCACGAAAACGTTGGTGAATAGTTTTGCTTCGAAATGCTAGAAAAAACAGGCGAACAAAAGAAATAAGCATAAGGTGCTATTTCAATGGGAGTAGGCACATGATGAAAACTGGACGAAACCAACTTATTCATCAGTTTTTGCTCCAATCGCTCGTGTTCTTTTTGATGACAGTTTACAGCAAATTGAAGGCTTAACGCTTCTTGATGTTGATGCACGGTAATTCGATGCAAGAATTCAGGTTGAATAGCAGACAATAACTTAATTTGATCTTCGAGTGAAGTGTTTGGTTTTCGAAAATGTAAACGAAAATCGGGATCCATTCCCAACATTTCGTTGAGAATAATGGATTCCTTTTCAAAAAACGCTTCAGAAGTGAATAAAATCAAATTATGCTGGGTATTCATCAATTATTCAGCTAGCTTTTCGGGTGTCAAATACAAGTCATTTCCTTTTTCAGCAAATTGTTTTGATTTTTCCTCCATCCCTAATTTCAATGCGGCTTCAGCTTCAATGCCTTGATTTTTTGCATATTCTCTAACATCTTGCGTGATTTTCATCGAACAGAAATTAGGACCACACATCGAGCAAAAATGCGCCACTTTTGCATTGTCGGAAGGCAAAGTTTCATCGTGATATTCTCTCGCTGTATCGGGATCTAATGAAAGATTGAATTGATCTTCCCAACGGAATTCAAATCTAGCTTTTGATAATGCATTGTCTCTGTGTTGTGCTCCCGGATGTCCTTTAGCTAAATCGGCAGCGTGTGCAGCAAGTTTGTAGGTAATTACTCCGTCTTTAACATCTTTCTTATTGGGAAGGCCAAGGTGTTCTTTTGGCGTAACGTAACATAACATGGCACAACCAAACCAACCAATCATTGCTGCTCCAATTCCAGAAGTGATGTGATCGTAACCTGGCGCAATGTCAGTTGTCAATGGTCCAAGTGTATAAAAAGGAGCTTCTTGACATTCTTCCAATTGCTTATCCATGTTTTCTTTGATCATGTGCATTGGCACGTGACCTGGACCTTCGATCATTACTTGTATGTCATGTTTCCAAGCAATTTTCGTTAATTCTCCTAATGTTTCTAATTCTCCGAATTGTGCAGCATCGTTAGCATCAGCAATACATCCTGGGCGTAAACCATCTCCTAAAGAAAAAGCAACATCGTACGCTTTCATGATTTCACAAATGTCTTCAAAATGTGTGTATAAGAAATTTTCTTTGTGGTGAGACAAACACCATTTTGCCATAATAGATCCACCGCGAGAAACTATTCCTGTTAAACGATTTGCGGTTAAAGGAACATAGCGCAGTAAAACTCCAGCGTGAATGGTAAAGTAATCTACACCTTGCTCAGCTTGCTCAATAAGCGTGTCTCTGAAAATTTCCCAAGTAAGGTTTTCAGCTTTTCCGTTTACCTTTTCTAAGGCTTGGTAAATTGGAACAGTACCGATTGGAACTGGAGAATTACGTAAAATCCATTCTCTCGTTTCATGAATATTTTTACCCGTAGATAAATCCATAATAGTATCAGCTCCCCAACGGCAACTCCAAACTGCTTTTTCAACTTCTTCTTCAATAGATGAACTAACGGCAGAATTACCAATGTTTGCATTGATTTTCACCAAAAAGTTACGGCCTATAATCATTGGTTCACTTTCTGGGTGATTGATGTTATTCGGTATTATAGCTCTACCTGCTGCTACTTCGTCGCGTACAAACTCGGGCGTAATATTTTTTATAGGTGTGCGTGCTCCAAAACTATTTCCAGCATGTTGCGGACGAATTTCTTGAATCTCTTCAATTTTTTGGTTCTCACGAATTGCAATGTATTCCATTTCTGGCGTAATAATACCTTGCTTTGCATAATGCAACTGCGAAACGTTCATTCCTGCTTTTGCGCGCAACGGTTTCTTTAAATGTTCAAAACGCAAAGGAGTTAAACTGTCATCGTTCAAACGCTCTTGACCATATTCAGATGTAATTGCATCTAATTCTTCCACATCATTTCTATCCAAAATCCATGATTGGCGTAATTGCGGAAGGCCTTTTTTTACATCAATCTCAATGTTGGGATCGGTATAAGGCCCAGAAGTGTCATAAATTGCAACAGGTGCATTTTTTTCTTTCACAAAAACGCCATCCGTGAGAACAGGTTGTGAATCAGTTAAACTGACTTCACGCATCGCAACTTTAATGTCGTGAATTTTTCCTGATACGTATACTTTAGAAGATCCAGTAAATGGCGCTCTAGAAATACTTTCATGTGTTGGTAATGTTTCTTTTTTCATTGTTTCTTAGCTAAATGTGTTTAATGTTTTTTTTCTTTGATCTTGAAAGCGTATTAAGATCATTTCAAATTAATCAAGTCGAGGCATTTTTTAGATTTAACTGAGTCCG
>JAYSRU010000130.1:0-1638 GCA_043720875.1 Crocinitomicaceae bacterium | reverse complement strand
GCCAAAAGCAATTACGCTATGATTTGGCTTATTTGAAAATGGCCAGCAGTTGGGCAGAACTTTCACATTGTGTGCGTAAAAAAGTAGGCGCAATTATCGTTAAAGACGATGCCATCATTTCCGATGGTTATAATGGTACTCCTGCTGGGTTTAACAATAGCTGTGAAAATGATTTGGGCGACACACATTGGTATGTTTTACATGCGGAGGCGAATGCAATTCTAAAAGTAGCAAAAAGCGCGAATGATGCCCGCGGAGCCACACTTTATTTAACGTTAAGCCCGTGTAAGGATTGTAGTAAATTAGTATTGCAAGCTGGAATAAAAAGAGTAGTATATTTGAACGAATATAAGGATACGGAAGGTGTAACATTTTTACGTGAAGCAGGTATTGATGTAGTTCATCTTCAACAAGATATAATATGACACAAGAGAATAATTCCTCAAACCGCAAACCAAATGGGTATTTAATGCCACTGGGTTTAACCTTGGCACTTGTGATAGGGTTGGTTTTAGGTGAGATGATTGCAAAACCGAAAGAAGGCAAAGCTGCAGGGTCGAGTGCCCAACTTACTAAGCTCCAAAACGTAATGGATGAGTTGGATCACAGGTATGTAGATAAAATAAACAAAGATTCGTTGTTTGAAAGTACAATCGTTTCCATGTTGCATCAGCTTGATCCGCATAGTAATTACATTCCAGCAGAAGATTTATTAGCCATGCGTGAATCTATTGAAGGTAGTTTTGGCGGAGTGGGTATACGATTCACCATTATTCGCGACTCGGTTTGCGTAACACATGTCATCCCAAATTCGCCTTCATTTGAAGTTGGAGTTAAACCGGGTGATATTTTTCTGCAAATCAATGGCAAACCGTTTTTAGGCAAAGGCGTGAACAATGAACGTGTAATGAAAACACTCAAAGGAATAGCCAACACTACAGTTAACGTACTATTTTTAAGAGCCGGAAAAAAAATTACAAAAACCATAACACGAGGAGCGATACCTATTAAATCAATTTCGGTCGCATATATGATTGCACCAGGTATAGGATTTATTAAGCTTGACGAGTTTTCAATGACTTCTGCTATCGAGTTTAGAGAAGCTTCAGCTATGTTGAAAGCAAAAGGAATGAAAAAATTGATTTTCGATCTTCGGGATAATGGAGGTGGAGTGCTTCAAACTGCGGTTCAAATTATTGATGAATTTTTGGCGGATGGGGTTAAAATTGTTTCAACAAAAGGTAGAAACTCACAAGCCACAGTGTATACGGCAACTGAGATAGGAGATTTAGAAAAAATTAAAGTAGTCGTATTGATCAATCAGAATTCTGCCTCTGCTTCAGAAATTGTTGCGGGTGCGTTGCAAGATAACGACCGTGCAACCGTTGCCGGTAGAAGATCTTTCGGTAAAGGATTAGTGCAAGAAGACATAGGTCTTGCCGATAAAAGTAATTTACGTTTAACCATAGCGCGTTATTATACACCAACTGGACGATGCATTCAAAAACCCTATAATGGGATCTATGAAAATTATATCATGGAAGAAAATTCAAGAATGGAAAGTGGCGAACTTTACCACGTAGATAGTTCATTAATGGTAGATTCTTTGAAGTTCAAAACACCAAAAGGAAAAATCGT
>JAYSRU010000129.1:0-4596 GCA_043720875.1 Crocinitomicaceae bacterium | reverse complement strand
CCATACCAGAAGTACAGTGAATTTTTACGTAATCAACGAAATTATCTGAAGACATTTTGGTGTTTTCTTTTATCTATTTATGGTGTGTACATCAATTGCCTGGTAAAGTAAATCAGATATGCTATCTATTTCCCCTTTTCCGTTGATTGTGCTTACTTTATTTTGTGCTTTATAAAAAGGCAATACATGAATGGTGTGCGCAAAATATTCATCAATTCGCTTGATCAATTTTACTGCATCATCATCTGGTCTGCCACTAATTTTGTGCCTTGCAGCAATACGCTCCGTAATTGTAGCTTGATCTACATCTAATTGTAGAACAGCGTCAATTTTTTGACTTTTACTAGCTAAATAATCATCCAATGCTTGAGCTTGTGGAACCGTTCGTGGAAATCCATCGAAGATGAATCCATTGACGCTTGGGTGATTTTGAACTTCATGTTCTAACATTTCTATCGTAATAGAATCATCTACCAACAATCCATCCGCTAGAATTTGCTTCACTTTTTGTCCCAAAGGGGTGTTTTCAGAAATGTGCATTCTAAACATGTCACCTGTAGATAGATGAACTAACCTATACTTTTCAATCAATCTTTCAGATTGAGTTCCTTTTCCTGCCCCTGGAGGACCAAATAAAACAATATTCAACATATTATCTTCTCGATTTTAACTTAATTAATCTACTAATTTATAAATTTCTTTCAAATTTCTCCCATGTTCGTTATAGTCCAAACCATAGCCAACAACAAAATCATTTGGTATTATTATTCCAACAAATTCTGGATTAATTTTTCCTTTAAATGCTTCTGGCTTAAACAACAATGTGGCAGTCGCAATGGAAGCCGGTTCATCATTTCCCAGTAAAACGCGCAACTTCTCTAAGGTCAACCCAGTGTCCACAATGTCTTCCAAAATCACAATGTGTTTCCCTTCAATAGAATTAACTAATCCGATCAACTGATCCACTCTTCCGGTACTTTGTGTTCCTTGATAGGACGCCATTTTTACGAAAGAAACTTGGCACGTTAGATTGATTTGCTTCAGTAAATCTGAAGAAAACATAAACGCACCATTTAGCACTGCCACAAATATCACTTCCTTAGTTGCATAAGTTGAATTGATAGTTTGTGCCAAAGTCTTCACCGCTTCGTCAATACGTTCTTGGCTTAAATAAACCTCAAAACTCTTGTCGTGTATTTGTATAATAGAATTGTTCACAGGGTGCAAAAGTACGGTTTTTAGTCGAAAATATAGCACAGTTTAAAAGACTTCGGGTTGATTTGCATAAAATTGCACTAAATAAATTGAAAATCGTAACGTATCTTTGCAGTATGAAAGGGAAAACTTGGCAAGGAAAGGATTTTAAATTTGGATTAATTGGCGGTGGTCAATTAGGTAGAATGTTAATTCAAAAAGCAGCCGATTACGATTTACGCGTTCACACGATAGACAACGACCCACTTGCCCCGTGCTCAAAAATTTCGAGCAGTTTTACAGTTGGTAGGCTTACTGATTACAAAGACATTCTGAATTTTGGAATGGACAAAGACGTGATCACAATTGAGATAGAAAATGTTAATGTCGAAGCACTAGAAGCATTAGAAAAACTCGGAAAAGTGGTGGTCCCACAGCCATCGGTTTTAAAAATCATTCAAGATAAAGGACTTCAAAAAGAGTTTTACATTCAGCATGATATTCCAACCGCTCCATTTCAATTGATTAGCGATAAAAATGATTTAATTTCTAAGATTTCGCAATATCCAGTTGTAAACAAAATGAGAAAGGGCGGTTACGACGGAAAAGGTGTGCAAATTTTAAGAAACGCCAACGATCTTGAGAAAGCATTTGAAGTTCCATCGATACTTGAAGAAGCTGTTGATTTTGAAAAAGAAATTTCAGTAATTGTAGCTAGAAACGCAAAAGGCGAAACCGTCGTTTACCCTACCGTTGAATGTTATTTTAATGCTGATTCTAATTTAGTAGAACTGCTTTTTTCTCCTGCTAACATAAGCGAGCAACTTGAAGAGGAAGCAAAAAATTTGGCAATAAAAGTAATTACAGATTTTCAAATGATTGGAATTTTGGCTGTTGAACTTTTCATAACAAATGACGGAAAACTACTCGTGAATGAAGTAGCTCCTCGTCCACACAATAGTGGACATCATACCATTGAGTGCAATCATACTTCTCAATTCGAACAACACTTCAGAACAGTACTAGACCTTCCTTTAGGATCAACCAAAATGATTAGCCCGGGAGCAATGGTAAATATTTTAGGGAGCGCGGGTTACGAAGGACCCGTCTTCTATGAAAATATTGAACTTATCTTAGCGGAAGAAGACGTATTTTGCCATATTTACGGTAAGGAGATCACAAAGCCAAATCGGAAAATGGGTCACATTACCGTTCGCAGCAATACCACTGAAAAGGCGATTTTCCTTGCAGAAAAGATGAATTCAATTTTGTTGGTAAAAACACTAAATTAAAGAAGGAACTATTTTTGCCACTGTGAAAAACATTTATCCCAAGGAAAAATGCCACGGACAAGTAATATTTCAATATTAAATGCTTTCTTTGTTAGACTAAAGTTGAGAAGCGTAATTGTCATAGTATTGGTTTTGTTTTCATTTTATGGAACCACATCGGCGCAACTTTATACTTTCAAAAATTACAGTCACAAGGAAGGATTGAATATGGCAGAGGTCACCGCTTTGGCCGAAGACCGAAACGGATATATTTGTGTTGGTTCAAGTGGTGGGGGAATCACTCTTTTTGATGGAAAAAACTTTCAAACCATTAAATTCCCAAACCAATCCTCCGAACATTATATTTCATCCATTCATATTACCAAAAACAATACGATATATTTTTCTGGAAAGTACTCTGGATTCTTCCGTGTCGGGGCGAAAAAATTCGAACCAGTTAACTCAGAAGAATATAATCACGGAGATTACATTTCAATTACAGAAATCAACGAAAAGTTCATTTTTATTCGCGGACGATTGATTCAAGTTGGGAAAGAATTTGGAACAAAAATTAAATTAACTATTCCAAGATCTTCCCAACCGATAAACAGAGTTTCATTCACTAAAACAAAGTATGGAACTTATATCTTTACCGATGTAGGTCACTTTTTTACTGACGGAACTAGGATTATACCATTAGACATACATCTGAAAACTCCAAAGAATCAAACATCTAGTTATGCCTTCGCAGTTGTTACAGGAGACAAACTACTTTTTTTGGACAGCACGCTGACAAACCTTTACAACTATAATAATGGTGTAATGCCTAGTTTCAATTCATCATCATTGTCTAATTTAAAAAACAACGTTAAGATTGAAAGCATGACCACTACAGGAATGCAATCTCTTTTTGTTTTATCCGATGGTACAATTGTTAAGTTTGATGGGGCTAAATTTCAAAAAATTGCGTCTAATCTTGATTTAAAACCTGCAGGCAGTAACGCATGTCTCATTGACCGAAATGGAATGTATTATAACGGATCTAACAGTAACGGACTGTTTAGGGTATCCGTGGAGCCTTTTACCAAACTTCTATTACACCCCATCTATAGTAAAACCAATATTGGGTTTTCTTTCAGAGGAAAAGATGGAAGCATAATTATTTCACTTTTCGGAAAAGATACCCTTAAAACTTTTCTAGCAAATATTTCAAATTATACGGGATTTAAAGAATTACCTTTTAAAACAAATTTATCCGCTCAATTTAACGATCAAACCATATTTGGAACAAACCAAGGAGTTCGGATTCTGGAAAAGGGCCAATTATTGAAATACCCTATTTCTAGAGAAATTGACAACTCAAACATTACCCTTTTGTTTTCATTTCAAAGTAAACTTTATATCGGCACTTTCGGAGGTGGGTTACATGTATATGACATAGGTAGTAAAACACTAACATCCTACCAGAGACTTTTTAGTAGCTTCCCAGATATTTTTTACGCGGCTCAGATTAACCTTAAACGAAATAAAATTTATTTCGGAACAAACATGGGTTTGTTTCAATTCGATGTAGTTAAAAGAGAATTTACACAAATTCATTCGAAATCATTTGAATATGGCTGTGTTCAAAATTCGACTACCGATTCTTTTGGAAATATTTGGTTTGGCGTAAACAAAGGCTTAGTCTGTATCACACGAAACGATTCAATAATCAATCATTACTCGACCAAATATTATGCTTCAACGCTTTGCTACACGTTAAATTCAGATTTACTCGGAAACATACTTTTAGGTTCTCAACTAGGTATCAACGTTATAAAAGTTAATCGTTTTGGTGGAATTCTTTATCACAGAAATTACTCTGGAAAAGAAGGTTTCGAAGGCTACGAAACTCACATGCGTTCACAATTTCAAAATGGAAATAGCGTCTTAGTTGGAACAATCGATGGGTTATATTTAATAAACTGCGAATTACTTAATTCGAGCCAGAAGCCCCCTCAGCCAATAATTTATTCGACTCAAAATCAGTTTGGTTTTGATGCAGATAAATCCCTCAATTTTCAAAACCTAGGAGGACATTCATTCGCTTATGGAGTGATTAACCCTAGTAAAAGTTCTGTCCTTTATCGTT
>JAYSRU010000128.1:0-13738 GCA_043720875.1 Crocinitomicaceae bacterium | reverse complement strand
CGCTACGCTTCGTTTATTAGAAGATGGGGCAACAATTCCGTTTATATCTAGGTATCGAAAGGAAATGACTGGAGCCTTGGATGAAGTTCAAATAGCCAGTATTCGAGACGAAGCGAAAGAATTTACCACGTTAATTACCCGAAAAAAGTCAATTTTGGAAAGTATTTCAGAGCAAGGTAAATTAACGAATGAATTGAAACTGAAAATTGAAGAATGTTACGATACTACCATTCTAGAAGATTTATATTTGCCATACAAGCAAAAGCGACAAACAAAAGGCGACAAGGCGAAGAAACTTGGATTAGAACCCTTAGCGCGCTTAATCATGAGTCAAGGTGCAGGCGATGTTGAAAATTTTGCTTCGCGCTATGTGAAAGGTGAAGTAGAAGACGAGGCAATGGCTATTCAAGGTGCGGTGGATATCATGGCAGAATGGATAAATGAAAATATGACCTTGCGTTCTCGCCTCCGAAATCTATTTTCAACGCGCGCAAATCTTCAGGCTAAGTTGTTGAAAAATAAGACCGATGAAGGGGAGAAATACCGAGATTTATATGAATTTTCTCAGAACCTAAGCCGTGTTTCTTCGCATCGTTTATTAGCCATTATTAGAGGTGAGCGCGAGGGAATTCTTTCTGTAAAAGCACAGCCAGAAAAAGAGCAAGCCTTAGAGTTAGTGGAACGTTTTTTCATGAAGGCATCCAACGATTGCGCATTATACGTGCAGCAAGCCTGTAAAGAATCGTATGCGCGTTTACTTTGCCCATCCTTAGAAACTGAAGTAATGAATGCCGCAAAAGATAAAGCAGATTTAGAAGCAATCAAAGTTTTTGCAACTAATTTGCGCCAATTATTATTGGCTTCTCCGCTCGGTTCTAAACGAATTTTAGCCATGGATCCTGGCTTCAAATCGGGATGTAAAGTGGTGTGCTTAGATGAGCAAGGCGTGCTCTTACATAACGAGAATATTTATCCGCATCCGCCTCAAAATGAACGCGAAAAGGCACAAGCGAAAATAGCACAACTCGTGCAAGCGTATAAAATTGAGGCGATTGCAATTGGTGATGGTACAGCTGGACGTGAAACGGAAGCGTTTATTCAAAAAATAAGATTCGATCGAGAGATACAAGTATTTTCGGTAAATGAAGACGGTGCATCCATCTATTCTGCCAGTGCTGAAGCAAGGAAGGAATTCCCAGGCTTTGATGTTACGGTTCGTGGTGCGATCAGTATTGGTCGTCGCTTAGCAGATCCTTTGGCTGAATTGGTTAAGATAGACGCAAAATCGTTAGGCGTTGGGCAATATCAACACGAAGTAAATCAACCAAAATTAAAAACCACTTTAGACGATGTGGTGATGAGTTGCGTGAATACGGTTGGGGTTGATGTAAACACTGCATCCGCCTATTTGTTAGGTTATGTGGCTGGTTTAGGTCCACAATTGGCTTTAAATATCGTCGAACATAGAGCGTTAAACGGAATGTTTAAGAGTAGGGAAGAACTGAAAACGGTAAAAAGACTCGGTGGAAAAGCCTTTGAACAAGCTGCAGGATTTTTAAGAATCAAAAATGCAGAAAACCCTTTAGACGATAGCGCCGTGCATCCAGAAACCTACAAGGTTGTGAATGGAATAGCTAAGAAAGCAGGAGTGAGTTTAAAAGAACTTATCGGTAATACTACTATTTTGAATGCATTGAATCCGGATGATTATAAAGAAGTAGACACCTACACTTTTAGCGATATTTTGAAAGAACTCAAGAAACCAAGCCGCGATCCAAGGTCAATGGCCAAAGTATTGGAGTTTGACAGCACGATTA
Source organism: Crocinitomicaceae bacterium (assembly GCA_043720875.1). Taxonomy (GTDB): domain Bacteria; phylum Bacteroidota; class Bacteroidia; order Flavobacteriales_D; family Crocinitomicaceae; genus JAYSRU01. The sequence goes on along the minus strand of JAYSRU010000128.1, from coordinate 11,921 downwards.
GAAGTATTGACGATCTTCGTATCGGCATGACACTGCCCGGATTGGTAACGAATGTAACTGCTTTCGGAGCGTTTGTTAATATTGGAATTAAGCAAAATGGACTCATTCATAAATCGATGCTTGCACCCGTTTACGTTGAAGACCCAACCCAATTTATCAAATTACACGAACATGTTCAAGTAGAAGTAATGGAAGTAGATGCAGCAAGAGGTAGAATTGGTTTGAGAAAAATATAACGTTGGAGCTATGAAATTTAGAAGTTTTTCACTAGAAATTAAAAGTCTAGTCGTTGCGATTTTGATGTTAACTGCTTGTGGGGATAACACTTCTAATCGCGGGTTCTATTATTGGAAAAGTGGAACAATTCAATCAACCGAAGAAATTGAAATGTTGAAGAAGTCACACACGGACAAACTTTACCTGAAATTTTTTGAAGTGGTGCATGATGCAGAATTCAAACAAATTCCAATAGATAAAACGACTTTCTCTTTGCTTTCCATTCCGGAAAAATTAATAAAAGTGGATAAAAAGTTTGCCCGCAATTTTAAAGGTATTGAAATCATTCCTACCATATTTATTGAAGAAAGTTGTTTAAGGTCGAATGATTCCACCCAAATGACAGCGCTAGCGAAGCGAATGTGTGGATTAATTACCAAAACATTTGAAACCAATATTGGGTCCTCACATCTACTGAACGAAGTGCAAATTGATTGTGATTGGACGCCAAGTACGCGAACGAATTATTTTATCTTGTTAAAAGAAATCAAAGCAATTCTTAAGGTAAAGCTTTCTTGCACGCTGCGTTTGTATCCGTTTAAATATCCAGATTTAGTTGGGGTTCCACCTGTGGACCGGTGTATGTTGATGTGTTACAATTTAATCGGACCAAAAGGCAATCCTGAAAAGAATTCAATTTTGGATGTAAATGAATTGAAATTGTACGTAAAAAATAGTAAAACGTATCCATTGCCGCTCGATGTGGCATTACCCATATTTTCTTGGCTGCACCATTACCAACAAAACCAATTTTTGGGTTTGATACAAACCAGTGATAAAGGATTCTTGAAAAATTTAAAACAGGATGGAAATTCGTTGTGGTATACAGTTACGCAAGATCATGTTATTGGGAATCGTTACGTGCGCCGAGGAGACCGAATTAAATGGGAAAAACTAACGCCAAAAATTATTGAAAACGCTATTCTATTACTGAAAGAAAATGTACATTTGGATTCCGAAAGTACCTTAACCTTTTTTGATTTAAATCCAACCACTAGTTCCAATTTTAGTTATGAAAATATTGCTTCTTTTCACGTGCTTTTTACTAAATAACGTTTCGTATTCATGTGGCTATTATCCTTATGGTGAGGATATTAGATTTAGTTTAATGAACCCTTTGGTATTTGGTTACCGCGACTATCAACCGTATAATTATACAGCGTCGCTTTTGTATCCGGATGAAAACATTGGGGAGGCATATTTTGAAACGATTGATAGCTTAGATTTTGGTAAAATAGCAAATGCTAAACTTTGGGGATTGCGTTGTAATCAGAATGTTACACAACGAGATATCCTTGCCGCAATTTATGGAAATGTTGATTTCAAGAAACTAAGAGTTACCAATTCGTTCATCAAGGATTTGTACTTAAGGAAAGATATAGAAGCGCTAAAATATTTGGAAATAGCTAGAAAATGTGCGGTTTACAATAAGGTAAGCACTGATCCGTGGGAAACACAGCCGAAGAATGTTAAGGTGCGCAATAAATTGATTTTAAGCATAATAGGACTTTCTAATTCATGTAAAGATGCGAGTCTAAAAAAGCGCTATGCATTTTTAGCCATTCGTTTGTCGTATTATGCAGGAAATTCTGATGCAATAACTAAGTTGTATGCGTCACATTTTGATTTCAAAGGCGCCAACAAAACGATTGTAGATTATTGGGCATTGTATTTCCGTGCCTTAATTGAAGAAAATCCGTTTCAGAAAAATTTAATGAGTGCAGTCGTGTTTGCAAATGCAGCAGACAAACGTTTCATGATTCGTTATGAATATGACACGAACATTGATATGACACAAACCTTAGCGTTAGCAACTACAAACGAAGAAAAAGAAGCTGTATATCTTTTACAAGCCATAATGACACCTAGTAAATGTTTGGATTATATTCGTTTAATTCAACAACTCAACCCGAATTCTAGGAACCTTAGTTTCTTGCTATTGCGTGAAGTAAATAAATTGGAAGATTGGATCTTGACACCAAGTTATACCCGATTTTTTCCTGCTGCTGGTTATGGAAATTATTATGCGGAGAACCAAACGGATGAAGACCAGTACTTACGCGAAAGAGTAGTGGAGGATCGAATTTATGCGAAAGAGTTGTTGAATATCTTAGGTAGAATAAACATATCTGTTGCAGAAAATAAAGACTTGGTAAACTTTTTAAGTTGTTATGCTGCTTTTTTAAGCGAAAATAATGTGATGGCAGTGCGTCATGCGGAAGCCTTAGAACGTTCTGGAGCGAAAACCGAAATTTTAGTACAAGCCAATTACATCAAAGCTTTGGCTTTAACAGCGAACCTTGAAAACGATAAAGTCAAAATTTTAAAAGAAATTGAACCAATAATTGCGCTTGGAGTCAAAGAAAAGAACGCTAAATTTTTGTTTGCATTAGGACGTGAATTTCAACTGAAAGGAGCAACGGCACTAGCAGCCTTATTTTTCTGGAAAATTGAGGAAACTAAGCGTTTTGAGGAAGGTTCCAATCAGTATAATAGTGGATTGTATTGGAAATCACAAAAGAGAAATCAAAATTTAGGTAGCGATTTTTTCTACGAATATTTCCATTATTTAGATGCTGAGTATCCTACCAATCAGGTAATTGATATTTTAGATTTTTATGCTATTAATTCTAATAAATCGGAATTCTTTAAACGTTTTACATTCGGTTTTAACCAGGAAATAGCAAGGCTACAAGACTTAGTTGGTACTAAATACATGAGAGCGAATGACCTTGAGAAAGCCAAGATATATTTCGATAAAGCAGGTCCAGATTTTTATGCTACAGATGTATTTAAGCGCTATTTGAATGCAAATCCATTTTATACCAACATGTTCAATGAACATTGAGTAGTTGCTGAAGATTCATTGCACTTCACTAAGAGTCAAATCGTTAACAAGCTACTATCTTTACTGGCTAAAGGGGCGAATGCTACAAATGTGAACCGTGACGAAGATTACTTTAAAGCAGCGAATTGCTATTTGAATATGACGCAATATGGTAATTCTTGGATGATGAAACGTTATTTCTGGACATCAAGTGCAACCTTAACAAAGCTAGAAGACGATGAAGAATATTTTAAATGCCTACTAGCTAAGAAATATTATTTAATGGCAGCAGAAGTCTCTAAACGTTCAAAATTTAAAGCTTTATGTTTGAGAATGGCTGGGCGTTGCGAAAAATACAAATTGTATGCTGAATATGAAGAATTACCGTATGATAGCAACGCGGAAGAAGTGAACTTTGACGCAGTAATTTTTGGAAAGAACAAATACTACCAACAAATTGCCAAAGAGCATCCAGATGCTTACGATGATTTGATCAGTAACTGTATGAGTTTCGACGATTACTACAACAGTAGAAATTGAGTTGAGCTGAAGTAGTTAGAAAACATAACCACAAGAGAAGCCGTAGCTTCCAAAAGCGTTCTGAATAATTAAAGAGTTTTTAGGACCATAATTTATAGACGCTCTCATTAATCTCTGGTTGATGTTTTTTCCAAAGTTTATGAATACTCCAAGTTGAATGTGTTTGAATGTCACCTTTTGCCCGATCTGAATTCCTACAGAATATAGATATTCTGCTGCGTTGAGTGCTTTGAAGGGAGCAAAAGAACTTGATTTTCCCCAAATATTAACTGGGCCAAACATGTACGAGACTCCTCCCCAAGAAGAATATCTATAATGATCTGTCTCGGTGTATTTTACTAAATGTGACAGTTGAAAGGTTGATACAAAATAGAGTGCGCATTTTACTTTTTTAGAAGAAATAAATTTTTGTGGTTGATGTAAGCCTAAGTAACTTTTAAATGCAGCATATTCATAATTAATCAAAGCTCTACTTGTTCCCGACTGGTAATTATATGCACTTGAACCGCCGCCAGTTCCGTAATATCCGCTAGAAGCATAGAGTCCGTCCTTTAGTTTGGCATAATTAAATCCTAGCCCTACTAAAAACTTGTGGTGAATGTATTCGAGTTTGAACGTGGCGGATTGATTACGTTGTAAATTGTCTAAAACAGACGTCTCAACGAGCGGGAGTTCTCTATACTTCATTCCTTCAACAGAACAAATAAAACTATTCACTTGACCAAAAGTCATAGTTCTGAAAATCAAAAAGAAAATTAGCAGTAATAGTTTCATATTTCGCAGGGAAGATATTGAAAACGAATATACAATTTAATCGCTAGATCTAAAACTAAACATATTGAATTGTAGTGTCTGTTTACTCAGCATGAAAACGTATGGTAGTTAGAAGTGTATATAATTCCTACCCCACCAATCTTCCTAAAACTTCCATTGCACCTTCCAACCCATTGGGATTTTTACCTCTTGCGCTTGCAAACGTTGTGATACCGACACCTTGAATGAAAATTGCGCCGTCTTTTACCAACGTAAGCACTGTCTTTTGGAAAGAGCCAATACTACCAACAAATTGCCAAAGAGCATCCGGATGCTTACGATGATTTGATCAGTAACTGTATGAGCTTTGATGATTATTATAACAGTAGAAATTAATGTGGTAGCTTATTGATGGTAGTACATTTCGAGCGAAATAAGATGAAATATACCTTTTTATACGGGTAATAAAAAAATATTTTAAGTAACTTTGCAAGGCTGCTAAATTCAGTTGAATGTAAGTTTAAAACAACGGCAAAAACTGATTTTATCCATAATTGCCGCAGCGCTCCTAAAATATTTTATACTATGAGTATGATAGAATTTCTAACAAGTAAGATTGAAGAGTTAGCTTTTTCAAATGTAGAGCCGGATGATTCGCTTTGGAATTCTAGAATTTTAGATTCTATAACTATCGTGGAATTGGTGGTTGAAATTGAAACTGAATATGGTATTTCTATTCCATTTAATGAGATCGTGTTGGAAAATTTTGAAACCATTACCAATATGGTAAATTATATCGAAGGAAAAAAATGAAGTTAAAACGTTTCATTTTGAATCATTTTTTTCCAATAATTTTGGCGGTTCTTATTTCTTATGTTGCCATTTTTTGTTTTGATGCATCGCTGGCTAAACCTTCACGAGAATTAAAAACAGTTGCAGGTCAACAAACCATGAAACGTGGATGGTTAGCTAATTTTAATTCTGGAAAACAAGCTGAATTAGAGTTGAATGCGTCGTTGAAAAATAAAAATTACATTACGCTTTTTGGATCATCCGAATTAAGCGAATCGGTGTATTGTCCGCATTATTTTTTACCAGATAGTTTAAATCAACCAGTTGTTAGTTTTGGTCACGCCTACATGCAATCTCTTTCCATACTTTGTGAATTAATGGCCAATCAGAAAGATATTAAAGGAAGCAAGGTTTGTATAATTGTGAGTCCGGGCTGGTTTACGCCAACAGGAACAAACATTGAAGCATTTTTGGAATTTGTGCGACCTAATTTTTTGAGTTCCATTATTCACAATAATTCCATACAAGATCACTATAAATTGGAAATTGGGAAGTATATTAATTCCCACATTGGAGATATAGAAAATCCATCGAATGAGTTGCTTTATTTAAAAAATAGGGTTTGGAGTTCTAAACTGAAAACCTTGGAAAGCATCAATACTAAGTTATACTTGAATTCTTCGAAAGTTGACTACGCAGCGCAGGTATTGGAAACAGCTCCCATAAAATACCAAAGTTATAATTGGAATGCCACAAAAACTAGGTTGCAACGAAGTTTTAGGGATTCTACCAAATCAAATTCCTTTTTTGTGAAAGATGCCTATTATCACAACTTTCTGTTAGATGAAAATAAAAAGTATGTGAAAGAAGTTACAAGTCCGATTGACTGCAATAGCAACCGAGAACTTATTGAGTTTAAGCTGTTAGTTAACTTTTTAAAAGAAAATAAGTGTGACGCAACTTTCGTCATTCAACCTTTAAATCCTTTTCATTATGAAGATTTGGATAATTTTAGCGAAACCTTTGATGTCGTTACTCAAGAGCTCGCTAAAAACAAGTTTGAAGTGTTAAATCTGTTTACAACAGAGACAAAGGTATTTGAAGGTGGAACCTTGAATGATGTTATGCACTTTGGAGATTATGGCTGGATGAAAGTCAATGAATTTATGTACAATCACTATAGCAAGCAAAAGAAATGATAAAAAAATTAGTGTATAAAACAATGCTTTATTTCTGTCTCGTGATCGGTTTTTTCTTTCTGTACATCATTGATATTGAGAAGTTTTTATATAAAAGTCCTAAAGGAGAATCAAAATCGAAAATTAATTTCATTTACCAACAATTCTAATGTTCCGATTTAGCAACAGTTTACCGTTTACAACGTTTCACTTTTTCTTGTACATGGTGGGGTGCGTTCTATTGTTTCATGGGCTTAAATTCGTCTTTAAATCAAAAATTAAATTTCAATACCTCATTGCTGGCTCTTCGGTCATATACTTACTTCTTCTTTTCCCAAAACCTGGTAAATTAGCGGTTCTACTGCTTTATTATTACGGAATTTATTACATTTTTTCAAAACGTTTAAACTATAAAAAATTATTACTTCCCGTTTGCTTATTTGCATTACCGATGATATTCATGAAGTATTTGAATGTAGTGCCTTCACTAAGTTACCTCGGAGTGCACAGGGAATATTTAAACACATGGATTCAAATTGCAGGTATGTCTTACATTACGTTTAAGGTAATTCAGATGTATATTGATGAAAATCAAAGCGAAAAGCCAATTTCACTCCTTGCGTTTTTTAATTACACAACTTTTGTTCCCACGCTATTAATCGGGCCAATAGATAGGTTTCAGCGATTTACAGATAATGTTCAAAATGGTTTCCAATCCTTAACCTATGAAATGTTCAGTAAAGGTTTCAATATTTTTGTAAAAGGAATTCTATACAAGTTTATCATCGGTCATGCCATTTCATCATTGATAATTTCGCATTTGGCAGATGACGGAAGTCTTTCGTATCATTTAGCTTACATGTACAGTTACTTGTTTTATTTGTTTTTTGATTTTGCAGGTTATTGTTTACTTGCCATTGGTTTTGGAAATATGCTTGGGATTAACGTTCCGTTTAATTTTGACAAACCGTTTCTAGCAGTTAACCCAAAAGAGTTTTGGCAAAAGTGGCATAAAACGTTAGGAGATTGGCTTAATGATTATTTCTTTAAACCCATTTTTAAAGAATTAACCAGTAAGAAGGTTTTTAAGTCAATTCAGCGTCAAAATATTGCATTGATGGCTACGTTTACGTTAATGGGATTTTGGAATGGTTTTAAGCTTCATTTTGTGGTGAGTGGAATGTTGTTTGGGCTCTATTCGGTGATACACAATTATTATTTTTATTTATGTCAAAAAAATAAAAGGGATGTATTCTTTGGAACAATGAATTCAAAATTTGTTCGAGTACTATCTATTTTCATACTTTTCAATTCGGTTGCTTTTGCCATTTACATCTTTAGCGGAAAATTAATATAATTATGAGATTTTGTTTTGATACCAAAGAGTTTGTAGAAACTAATAATGAACCAAATCACCTTGCCGTTGTGGATGGCGATAGGGAATTAACATGGAAAGAATTTGAGAAGGAGGTAAATACGTTATGTTCGTTTTTTAAATCAAACCAGTGGGATAAGCGAAAGTCGCCGGTAATTATTTTTGGACATAAACAAGCTGAGCTTGTGATTGCGATTTACGCCATGATGAAAATGGAAATTCCATACGTTCCCATTGATGTAATTTTCCCTTCGCAACGTATAGAAACGATTAAGCGCACCGCAAATATTGGATTAGTATTAAATGCGAGCGGTTCAGCTTTGATGTTAGGAAACACAACCGAAGTTATGATTACTTCTGAGTCATATCAGATCGTTCAGCGTGTTGACGAAATAGAAGCAGACGAAATTGTGGAGGTTAAAGATCCTTTGGTGTATATCATTTTCACGTCTGGAAGCACTGGAGAGCCAAAAGGTGTTCAGATTACATCAGAAGCTATTCAGTCGTTTACAACATGGATGAGGTACGATTTTGGTTTTACTTCAAAGGATGTTTTCATAAATATTGCGTTATTCAGTTTTGATCTTTCCGTGTATGAGTTAATGACTTTTGGGGCATTAGGGGCAACACTTTTACTCAATGATAAAGAAGTAAGCGAGCAACCCGAAAATTTAATGCACCGCATTGAAAAATATAAGGGAACGATTTGGGTTTCAACGCCATCATTTTGTTTAAGCTATGCTAGAGTTGGGGCAGATACACGTCTGGCTTCCTTACGCTATTTCTTGTTTTGTGGGGAAACATTACCACATTCATTGGCAAGCACATTGGTTAAAAATTTTCCAGATACAATGGTTTATAATACCTATGGGCCAACGGAAGCTACCGTCGCAACTACACAAGTAATTATTGATCAAAATGTGTTAGACAAATACAATCCTCTTCCTGTCGGTTTTCCAAAACGAGAGAGTAAGTTGCTGATTGAAAATGAAGAAATTATTATAATCGGTGAAAATGTTTCTATCGGATATTTAAATAGACCAGAACTTAACGCAGAAAAATTCTTGTTCATTGATAATCAAAGAGCTTATCGTACGGGCGATTGTGGTTTTATTAAGGATGGCATGTTGTTTTTTAATGCAAGAACCGATAATCAGGTAAAGCTGCATGGATATCGCATCGAATTAGATGAAATTACCACAAAACTAAATAATCTTCCTTTTATACTTCAGGCCGAAACTATTGCTTTGCGCAGAAACGGGGAAGTTAAAAAAATTGTAAGTTTGATTCAATTAACGACTGAGACAGCAATATCTGGAATTAAAGAGCGCATCGAATTGGAGTTATTGAAATTACTTCCAGTGTACATGATTCCTTCTGATTTCAAGGTAATTGAAAAGATACCATTAAATCAAAATGGAAAGGCAGATAAAAAAGAAATGGAGCAGCTTTATTTAGCGAAAAATTGAATTAGTTTACCCAACCAATCTTCCCAAAACTTCCATCGCACCTTCCAAACCATTGGAATTTTTACCTCCTGCACTTGCAAATGTTGCGTTACCGCCACCGCCTCCTTGGATGAAAATTGCGCCGTCTTTTACCATTTTAGCTGCGTCAAATTTATCCGTCAGGTTGTCAGAAACTACCACAGTAAGTGAACATTTATCGCCTTCCTTACCACCAATAATTCCAACGAAATCAGTATTTTCCAACTTCATTGCGAGTAAAATTTCTTTGGCAGCTCCACCATCAATTTCCATTGTTTTCAATAAAAGGTTGATTCCGTTAGTGCCAACAATTTCATTGGTTAATCCTTGCTTGATGAGTTTGTTTTGATCTTTTTTGAATTGCTCAATTTGTTTTTGAAGCAAGCTATTTTTGCTTTGTAATTCTTCAACTGCTTTCAGCAAATCTTTTGGATTCTTCAACAACAATGCAACTTCGTCCGCTAAGTCTGCTTTTTCTCTCAAAATGTTCTCAGCGCCAGCATTGGTATAGGCTTCAATTCTTCTAATTCCTGCCGCAATTGCAGATTCAGACTTTAAGGTAAACAATCCAATTTGTCCGGTATTTTGAACATGTGTTCCTCCGCAAAGTTCAATCGAATCTCCGAATTGTATAACGCGCACTGAATCACCATATTTTTCTCCAAATAAAGCCATTGCGCCCATTTTCTTTGCTTCTTCAATCGGAGTATTTCTACTTTCGTTCAACGGGATATTTGCTAAAATACCTTCGCGTACCATCGTTTCAATTTTAACCAAATCCTCGTCCGTTACTTTCGCAAAATGTGAGAAATCGAAGCGTAAATAATTTGGACCCACTAAAGATCCTTTTTGTTCAACATGTGTACCTAAAACTGTACGTAAAGCATGGTGAAGTAGGTGAGTGGCACTGTGGTTGCTCGCACTTAAAGCACGTTCTGTACTATTTATTTTTGCACTAAAATCACCTTTCATATCCGAAAGAATTGCTTCGGTTAAATGCACGGTTAAATTATTTTCCTTTTTAGTATCCGTAATGTAGATTGTTTCTTTACCCTTACTTAAGGTTCCTGTATCGCCTAATTGTCCACCGCTTTCTGCATAGAATGGCGTAGTGTCTAAAACAATTTGATAAAACGTTTTTTGTTTTTGGGTAACGCTGCGGTACTTAATGATTTTACAATTCGTTTGATTTTGGTCGTATCCAACAAATTGAGGATCAACGTCTGCGTTCACTTGAATCCAATCTTCAGAAGAAGTCGCCGTTGCTATGCGCGAACGATCTTTTTGTTGTTTTAGTTCTGCTTCAAATCCTATTTCATCAATTGTAAGGCCGTTTTCTGTTGCGATTAACGCGGTTAAATCGATTGGGAAGCCAAAGGTGTCATATAATTCAAATGTAGTTGCTCCGTCAATGATCGTATTGCCTTCAGATTTTATGCGCTTAATGATAACATCAATGCGTTTAAGTCCAAGTTCGAGCGTGCGGAAAAAACTGGTTTCTTCTTCTCGTATAACGTTGGTGATGAGGTCTTTCTGGTTTCTTAATTCAGTAAATTGATCTCCCATTACTTCCGCTAACACGCCAGAAAGCGAAGTTAAGAAAGGTTCTTTCATTCCCAAAGTAGAATAACCGTAACGTACTGCACGTCTCAAAATTCTACGAATAACATAACCCGCTCCCGTGTTACTTGGTAACTGTCCGTCTGCGATTGAAAAGGCAATTGCACGCACGTGATCGGCAATAACGCGCAACGCGATATCAGTTTCTTCCGTTACGCCATATTTTTTCCCGGATAACTTTTCTAAGTGTTGAATCAAGGTTTGGAAAAGGTCGGTATCGTAATTAGAATAAACACCTTGCATGGCCATTGCCAAACGTTCAAGTCCCATTCCAGTATCCACGTGTGTTGCAGGCAGTGGTTCTAGATTTCCATTTGCTTTTCGGTTGAATTGCATGAAGACATTGTTCCAAATTTCAATTACTTGTGGGTGATCATTGTTTACTAGCGTTTTTCCATCCACAGCGTCTCTATGTTGTTGCGGACGAATATCGACATGAATTTCTGTACAAGGTCCACAGGGTCCAGTTTCACCCATTTCCCAAAAATTGTCTTTTTTGTTGGCCAATAAAATACGATCTTCAGATATAAACTGTTTCCAGATGTCAAAACTTTCTTGATCAAAAGGTACGTTGTCTGCTTCATCTCCTTCAAAAACGGTAACATATAAACGATCTTTATCTAATTTATAAACCTCTGTCAATAATTCCCAAGCCCAAGAAATCGCTTCTTTCTTGAAGTAATCTCCAAAACTCCAATTACCCAACATTTCGAACATAGTGTGGTGGTACGTATCGACACCAACTTCTTCTAAATCATTATGTTTTCCAGAAACGCGCAAACATTTTTGAGTATTCGCTATTCTCGTAACAGTCGGTTTGGAGTAACCCAGGAAGTAATCCTTAAACTGGTTCATACCCGCATTGGTAAACATTAGTGTTGGATCGTTTTTAACAACCATCGGGGCGGAATCTACAATAGTATGACCTTTTGATTCAAAGAATTGTAAAAATTGGGCACGAATTTCACTAACTGTTTTCATTGTTTGCTGTTTTGAGGAGTACAAAAATAACAATCAATATTGAATTTGTTGGCAAGTGTTGGAAGATTGTGTGTTTATAGCGAGAATAAGCA
>JAYSRU010000127.1:0-4651 GCA_043720875.1 Crocinitomicaceae bacterium | reverse complement strand
AATGAAAGTTGTAGATGAAATTCATTTCTTTTTATGATATAAATCATCTTGAACAGAAACCCTAGTATAGCCAAGTGTTGTGTCGACCTATTGAATTGTAAACAAAGCTTCGTGAATTGTTTTTTTTTAAATTAACATTGTCAATTCAAATGCTTTATTAGTTTTACCCCAAATTTAAAACCTATATTTATGAAAAAGAGTTATTTATTAGTAGCTACAGTGTTGTTCGGAACAGCATTGAACGCGCAAGTTCAAAACAAAAATGGAGTTGATATGTTGCCAGTTGAAGGTGAATATTCAATCGGTATTTCTGCTGATCCATTTTTAAACTATTTTGGTCAAATTTTCTCTAACGCTGGTGCAATTGCTCCAACTTGGGATTTCCAAAACTTTAACAACACAATCATTGGTAAAAAAATGATGGCAAATGATATGGCTTACCGCGGTATTCTTCGTGTTGGTTTTGGTTCAACAAGTAACACAATGATGAGAGCAGATAACGATGATACATTAGCAATCGTTTACCCAACATTGAGAAAAGAAGTTTCTGATGTTATGAAGTCATCATACAACTATGTTGGAATTGGTGGTGGTATCGAAAAAAGAAGAGGTACTACACGTTTACAAGGAATCTATGGTGCTGATGCATTAATTTGGTTCAGTGGTAACAAAGATACATATGAGTATGGAAATGACTTGAGATATAGCGGTACCGTAAATCCAGGTGATGCTGCTTCAGTTTCGACAAATTTCGGTTCTAATATCGGAGCAGATGGTTACGGTAATTCAGCACGTGTACTTACTAGTAAGTCAGGAATGAACATCGGTTTTGGTGTTAGAGCTTTCGCTGGTGTTGAGTATTTTATCTTACCTAAAATCTCTTTAGGAGCTGAATTTGGTTGGGGATTAGGTTTGTCTCTTAATGGAGCAAACACAACAACTAGAGAGTCAATGAACGGAGCTGTTGTTGATCAACAAGTTATTGAGACTGGAAAATCTTCTACTTTTGTATTGGATGTAGATCGTAATGCTTTTGGAACTGGTAACGGTACAATCAGAATGAATTTCTACTTCTAATTCGTTAGATAAGAATTGGAAAGGGGGCTTAGGCCCCCTTTTTTTATGCCAGCTTGTCAGTTATATTGGAATGGAATAATACTTGATTTGTGAAGTTTATGAAAAAACCAGTTCTATTTGTAGAGAATACTAGAGAAGCGTTAGTCTATCCTTTTCTGTTTGTTTTGTTGTTGTGGATAATTTGGTTTGCGCAAGAAACCAATCTAATTGAATTAAATCAATATGGATTGATGCCAAGAAGTTTTGAAGGCTTAATCGGTATAATAACAATGCCTTTATTACATTCTACCAAAGACGTACAGCATCTACTTTCTAATTCACTGCCGGCTTATTTTTTATTGGCAGGCTTAATTTATTATTACAAACCAATAGCGCTCAAAGTGTTTTTACTTTTTTGGATATTAACTGGGTCTTTGCTCTGGATAATTGCAGAAAATACAGGAGCGCGACATGTCGGCTTCAGTGGTGTTATTTATGCTCTAGTTTCTTTTTTATTCTTGAGCGGAATCTTACGAAAATTTATTTATTTGCAAGTTTTGTCACTTTTAGTTGTATTTCTCTACGGTAGTTTAATCTGGGGAATTTTCCCAACCAAAGAACCCATAAGTTGGGAAGGGCATTTATCTGGATTGCTAGTAGGAATATTTCTTGCTTATATTTACCGCTTTGAAGGTCCGCAACGGATTAAGTTTTCATATGAAATTGAGAAAGAAATGGGGATTGAACCACCAGATTTAGAAGGGATTTATAATGAAAAAATAGCTTTAGCGCAGGAAGAGGAAAGAAGATTAGCAGAAAATCAACCACCGGTTTATGTTTATTATTATGAAACCAAAAATGTTAAACTTCCTCCCGAAACTGATCAATAATCTTTGCACAACCTTCATTGGCCATATTAATTTTAGTATGCTGCAAATCAAGAATTATTAAACTGCCAGTTTTTAAGCATACAAACTGACCAGAAAGGAAAGTGGCTAAGTCCGAAATACCATCATTGTGACCGATGAGTAAAACTTTAGTAGCAGATTCATTTACATTTTCACTTAAAAAACGCAATAGCTCCGTAGAAGAGCAAAGGTAAAGATCAGAAGAATAAATTACTTCAGTCGCACATTCAAATTGGCCATTAAGTTGATCGAAAGTTTGTTGAGTTCTATTGGCGTTACTGCAAAATATTTGATCAAATAATTCATTCTGAGCTAAAAATAATGTGCCGACTCCTTTAGCTTGCGCTATTCCTCTTGGTAATAAATTTCTCGATTTGTCAGAATCTGCAAAGACTTCAGTTTTTCCGTGTCGAACTAAGTATAGTTTCATGCTTTATTTTTGTGCAAAAATGAAAATTATTTTCAAGTTCCACCAACGCTGTCTCATTTATTTACGTTTAACCTGTGGCAGGAAATTAATTTAAGGAGAATTGAAATATTTTAAGTAATTTGACATTGAATTCAAAAATAGTATTTATCAATAAACACGGACATATAGATGGTGAATTGTTGCAACGCTGTTGTGATAACGATCAGCGTGCATTGAAGCAACTATATGAATTTTGTTTCCATGCGTTGATGCCCATTTGTATGAGGTATTATGTCAACCAGGAAGATGCTAGAGCTTCGTTGAATCAAGGTTTTATGAAAATAATTAAAGGTTTGCCGCAAGTGATTGAGGCGGAATTAAATTTTTCAGCTTGGAGCAAAAGAGTTATGACGAATAGTTTGATTGATGAATATCGAACGAATAAAAAGTATTCAACTCAAATTCAAAGCAAAGAAACCGAAAGAGAAGTTGAAATCTATGCGGAAAGTTATTTCAATGATGGCGATAAAGAATTGGATTATAACGCACTCCTAAGTTTATTGAATCATTTGAATCCAATGACGAAACAAGTATTCGGCTTTTTTGCAATTGAGGGTTATTCACATTTCGAAATTAGTGAAATGCTTAATATTCCTGAAGGAACATCAAAATGGCACGTTTCTACAGCACGAAAGTTGCTAAGAGAAATGATAGAAAAAGAGAAAGAATCTACCACGATAATAAATAATTTGGCAATATGAGTCATACAGATAAAGAAATGGATAAGCTCTTTAAAGAAGCTAGCGACAAACAAGCTTTTGTATTCGAGAATTCTTTTTGGACAGAAATGCAAGGTCAGCTAAGCGCAGTGCCGGCTAAGAAACGAAAACCATTTATTTTTTGGTTTTCAGCTGCGGTGTTTTTGTTAGCAACAGGCTTAACAAGCGTTTTAGTGTGGAATGGAAAAGAGACAAAGTTGATCACTCAGCATAAGCGTGAGTTGATACAAGTAAATCCCTTAGATAACGATACACGTTCGAGCAATTCAGTACTGGGAACTAATAAAGGTCAGCATCTAAATTCAACGAAAGCAAATGAAGTTGAGAATGGTAATATTGAACCGGTTGGCAAGGAACACAATACTGAACAAAGAAACAAGAATCGTTTAGTTGAAGAAGTTGTAGTTAGCGATATGACTACTGCCAACAATACCTCGCAATTCGAGATTAGCCGTAACAAAACTATCGAAGGTGTAATGAGTAATGGACAAGAAAGCGATGTTTTGTTGATTAATGCAATAGACGCCTTAAGTCTTCTTCCCTTGGTCGAGATTTCCGATGACAACTTTTCACCATTGGCATTACGAGCGATATTACCGTTAGCTGCTCCAAATCACACGAAACATAAGTTGTATTATGAAATTGGCGCAAGTTTAGGTCAAGCGTTGGTCATAGCAAGCGACAAGCCCAATACTGGTTTTTATGCAGGAGTTGGATACAAACTGGATAAAAGAAATTGGGGACTCAAAACCGGATTAAATCTTTCATTGCAACAAACAAATGGGTTGCAAATGGTAAAACGTTCAGTAGTTTATGGTTTTAGCTCAACTACGTATGCTGAAACGGCTGACGTGTCGCAATTGTTATCCTTGCAAATACCCATTATGATTTATGGGAAAGGAAATAGGCAAAGAGTTTATGCTGGAGTAGTTCCAGGTTATAATATGGCCATGCGCTCAAGCAAACAATCCTTTAGAGGAGGTGTAGAAATTGAACACGGGGAAGGTTTTTCAAAAGCTGACAATTTTAATCCATTTTTATTGGATTTGAAAGTTGGTTATGGGTTTCAACTTTTTACTAAGACTCAAATTGGATTTGATTTAACCACCCGTGCGACAAGAACCATATTTGAAACGAGTGGTTTAGAAGCCAAATCTTTCCCAATCATGGGTACCGTCTTTTTACATTTTGATTTTTAATTATGAAAACGAAACTATTATTTTCCATTTTGATTTGCTTCACTTTTATTGGATGCAAGAAAAAAATAATTGAACCAATTCCCGATGCAAATTCACCCGTGTTTTTTGTTAAAGGAATTTTCCCAACAGATTCAGTAAGGATTCTAGCTGGTGTTGATGGTGCATATATTCAACCGATAGAAAGTATTCAGAACGGCGTTCGAACGTTTGAAGGTAAGTTAATTCAAGGAAATCAAATGTTTAGCATAAAATTATTTAACGGGTCATTGGATAAGACAGTTACTGCAAGTTCTTTTGCGT
>JAYSRU010000126.1:0-4656 GCA_043720875.1 Crocinitomicaceae bacterium | reverse complement strand
GAAGCAGGGCGCATAATTGCACGTCATGTATTTACAGAAAGCCAAGAAATTTTTAGCTTGCCCCAACTGGCTGGTGCGGTGTATTATTATACTTTTGATAGTGATACCCATGTGAAGTTGGGTGGGAAGATTGTGCAGTATTAGAGTTGACGTTTTGAATTATAACCTTTGTTAATGAACGAATTCAATTTTTGAAATAACGAAGAGTTGAGGGTTTTGAAACGGTCGTTGAATTATTTCCGTCTTACAACAAAGCCATCACACGGAATCTTGACTCCATATTTTTCCCAATAGATTTCGATGTCTTCGTAAACATTGAAATCGTCTTTTATTTCTTCCAAGTATTTTTGAATCATTATTTTATAGAAACGCACCAAAATAGCTGTTTTTCCAGAAGCAAAAACCCATGCACTGGGGTGGCTAGCTGTAAACGCATAAATGGCGGAAATAATAGTCGCAATAATGATTTCTGTGTCGTTGTTGTGTGTGTTGAGCGTGTCATTTAATTCTCCCGTTAATCCTAATTCTCCAAATACAAGGTTGTAAATTTCATCGTATTCTGTTGTTTTGAATGAAATACGTTTGGGAATAGGCCCATTGTTCCCTTGACTCATAAAATCGAAGGAAGTTCCTTGTAGATTAGCTATAATGGGATAGTTTAATTTCATTTAGGTAAGATAACTTTTTTTTTCAATCTACCAACATGAGTGCATTCAAAAGCGTAACTTTGGTAATAATTTAGAAAAAAAATGCAAAGAATAATAGCACACGTTGAGGCATTTCATGATGCTTTTGGAATAAAGAATAACTATTCGCCTACAGTAGAAATTAGTGAGAATGATATCTTATTGCGTCATCGGTTGATGCAAGAAGAAAACGACGAGTATTTGGAAGCAGCAAAACGCGGTGATTTGGTGGAAGTTGCAGACGCATTGGGCGATCAATTATATATTTTGGCAGGTACAATTCTTAAGCACGGAATGCAACATAAAATTGAAGAAGTATTTGAAGAAATACAGCGCAGTAATATGAGCAAACTGGATGCGAACGGAAAGGCAATTTACAGAGAAGATGGCAAAATATTGAAATCTGAATTGTATTTCAGACCTAACATTGCGGCAATTTTAGAAGAGAAGTAGGTAATGAGTCATTTCAACCTTAGGGTCTATGGTTTGTTACTGAACGCTAATAATGAAATTTTGCTTTCGGATGAACATCGCTTCGGAAAAAAGTTTACAAAATTTCCAGGAGGCGGAGTTGATTTTGGTGAAGGAACCAAAGCAGCATTGCAACGCGAATTTCAAGAAGAATTGGGAATTGAGGTAGAAGTCGGTGAACTTTTTTACCTCGTCGATTTTTTTCAAGCCAGTGCATGGGACGCATCCCAGCAAATTGTTAGCGCCTATTATTTTGTGCAGTATCATAATTGGCAATCAATTCCATGTATACTAGAAAAGTGTTACCCCGAACATGATGGTGAACATAATCGCTGGGTGAAATTATCCGAATTGTTAGCTGAAGATGTCGATTTACCGATTGATAAAGTTGTGGTAGCGAAGTTGATAGCGCTTTAGATCCGAAATAGTGCTAGAACTAATCTAAAACTTACCCGCCAAAAAAGATTGTAAAATTATAGTAGCCGAAACTTGGTCCACCAATTTTTTGTCTTTTAATTGTTTTTTATTGGCGCCGGCTGTATGCATTGCTGCACTTGCCATTTTTGAGGTAAAACGCTCGTCGTGCAAAATGACTTTTAGTAGCATGAATTGTTTTTCTAAGGCTTCTTTGAGCAACAAAACATTTTCGGTAATGTGTGTGTTTTCGTTATTCAGTCTTTTCGGTAAGCCCAGAACCAAGGTTTCAATTTTTTCCTTCGCTACGATTTCCTTAAGAAATGCCATGAGAACTTTGCTTTCTACCGTAGGTAAAGGTAACGCGATAATGTTTAGCTCATCGGTTATCGCTACACCAGTGCGTTTCAATCCAAAATCAAGAGCAATTATTTTTGACAAATCTTTTTTTGACGAAGATACAAATATTATGAGCGTTACTGAATCACAGTTGCTACAATTCTAAAACCAATGTTCGTTTTACTCTGCGTGTATTGGGCAACGCTATAATTTCTAACATCTTCTGCTTTATCTTTCCAAGAGCCACCAATTGCTTGGCCAAAAACATTAGTCATTTCTGCTACATTTCCATTTATATTGTACAAACCAAAAGCATTCGGGAAAAAGGAAATTACAGGTGCCGTTAAATCTTTTCCATCGTATTTTTCGTTTAAATCTTCCTTTTTTTGATCTGCCATACTTGCAAAATTGCACAAAGCTTGACCTTTTGCATTACGCATTTCTGCTCCCTTCCATGCATAATGCTGTCCACTATTTCCGCCTTCTGCTGCATAGATGAATTCTGCTTCCAAGGGTAAACGCAGCAAATATTTGTTTTTTACTCCTAGTCGTTCGTTAACTTTTTCAGTTGCCCATGCGCAATATAATTCAGCCGCTTCATGCGATACATTGACAACTGGATAGTTTCTGAACGCCGGATGATTACAATATAATTTCCACATATTGGCATTTTTATAAGGTAAATCAATCTCCCAATTGCTAGAATCGGGTAAGACTACTTTTAGTTTTTCTGTTTCTTTATTGGCTTTCAAATCATTTAAAAAAAGTGTGTATTCCCAATTGCTTACTTCAGATTTTAGCATACAAAAGGACTGAATTGAGGTTAATTTCCCATTGATAAAAGTTGAACCAGTGGGAACATAAACGAATCCTTTCCCTAATTCTTTTAGTGGTTCCTTTTGGTGCGAATTATATTGGAATGCAGTTAATGATAACGTGATTAATGCAAGGGTGATGTAAATTGTTTTTTTCATGAATAAGGTATTTCTTTAAGGGGTTTAACGGAGGGCATTTGTAATGTTACACAAATTCAAATTTTAGTCGACTGTTTCTTGTTTTAGCAATTGATAATTGACTAAAAAGTTTGTAAATTCGCCCACAGTTAATCAAACATTCAAAACAACAATATAATCATGCAAAAAATACAGGTTGCCAACCCGGTAGTAGAATTAGATGGAGATGAAATGACACGCATCATTTGGAAATTTATTAAAGATAAATTAATCCTTCCTTACCTTGATCTTGATATCAAATATTATGATTTAGGAATGGAAAAACGTGATGAGACGAACGATCAAATCACAGTGGATGCTGCCGAGGCAATCAAAAAATATAAAGTTGGAATCAAGTGTGCGACGATTACTCCAGATGAAAATCGCGTTAAGGAATTTAACTTGAAGCAAATGTGGAAATCACCGAATGGAACTATTCGTAATATTTTGGATGGAACCGTTTTTCGTGAGCCGATAGTTTGTGCAAATGTACCGCGTTTGGTTACGAATTGGACAACTCCTATTATTGTTGGTCGTCATGCTTTTGGAGATCAATACAGAGCAACTGATATGATTATTCCAGGACCTGGAAAATTGACGATGAAGTTTGTTGGTGATGATGGTGTTGAAATGGAACATACAATCTACGACTATAAAGGTGCAGGTGTTGCAATGGGAATGTATAATATTGATGAGTCAATTATTGGTTTTGCACACTCATGTTTTAAAGTGGCGTTGTCTAAAAAGTGGCCACTTTATTTGTCTACAAAAAATACAATCTTGAAAAAATACGATGGTCGTTTCAAAGACATTTTCGAAGAAATTTTTCAGGCAGATTACAAAGCGCAGTTTGATGAAGCAGGTATTGTTTACGAACACAGATTGATTGATGATATGGTTGCGTCAGCCTTGAAATGGAGCGGAAGTTTTGTTTGGGCTTGTAAAAATTAAGATGGTGATGTTCAGTCAGATACTGTTGCACAAGGTTTTGGTTCATTAGGTTTAATGACTTCAGTATTAATTACTCCTGATGGAACAATTATGGAATCTGAAGCTGCACATGGAACTGTAACACGTCATTTCCGTGATCATCAAGCAGGCAAGAAAACGTCTACAAATCCAATAGCATCAATCTTTGCTTGGACGCGTGGTTTGGCCTTTAGAGGTAAATTGGACAATAACCAAGCGTTGATTGATTTTTGTCTTTCACTTGAAAAAGTATGTGTTGAAGTGGTTGAATCTGGTGTAATGACAAAAGATTTGGCGGTTTGCGTTCATGGAAATAAAGTGAATCATGGTGAGCATTATGTTTACACGGAAGAATTCTTAGATGCTTTAGATGCCGGAATGAAAGCAAAAATGGCTTAATTTGTCGGTCTTAATGACATTCGAGATCCTCAGTTAATTTAACTGAGGATTTTTTTTGTAAAATAATTACTCGTTATACAACTATTTAATTTTATGTAGCGTATTAACTAAACATTGTAAAAAATACTAGTAAAAAATGAGTCAGAATTAAATCATTTCTTTGTACAGCTTAATGCATAAACTAACTAAATGACAAATGCCGCGAACGTGTTGTTGAATTTTTCCAAAGGAGATAAAACTGCCTTTGATGAAATTTATGCGCAATATTCTGCCGCTTGTTATGGTATTTGTATTCGTTTTTCACGTTGTAGGGAAGATGCGAATGACATTTTGCAAGAAACGTTTGTAAAAGTTTACGCAAATATGAAAAAGTATGACGTTTCTGT
>JAYSRU010000125.1:0-13850 GCA_043720875.1 Crocinitomicaceae bacterium | reverse complement strand
AAGGTTCGAAAAAATAAATTACCGTCAACAAGAACTTGCAACGCGTTCGTTTAGAAAAAGAGATCTAGCTTCTCCGTTGTCAGAATTCTTAGCTGTATGTGTAATGATCGCTTTAGTTTGGTTCGGCGGACGATTGATTCTTACTGGAGATACAACTGGTTCATTGACAGGCGCTGGTTTTTCTACGTTTATAATAGTATTCTCACAATTAATGAGACCCGTGCAAAGTATTGCCAACATTGTTACATTTAATAAAAAGGCTGAGGTTTCGCTTAATCGAATTGATGAAATATTAAATGAACCAGAAGTTGTATTGAATCCAGAACATCCTGTAAGTGTACCGAAATTAGAAAAGGGATTAATGCTAGAAAATGTAGTCTTTAAATACGATCAAGAAACCGTTTTAAAAACAATAAATCTAACCATTGAAGCAGGTAAATCAATCGCTTTAGTAGGTGAATCTGGTAGTGGGAAATCCACAATTGCGGATCTCTTTCCTCGTTTTTATGATGTAACAGGAGGTGCAATAACTTGGGACGGCATTGATATTAGAGATTTTGATGTGCTCGAATTGCGGAAATCAATTTCTGTGGTTTCACAAGAATCAATTTTGTTTAATGACACTGTTTTGTATAATATTTCTTTTGGAAAACCAGAAGCTAGTTTTGAAGAGGTAATGGAAGCTGCTAGGCAAGCAAATGCACACGATTTCATCCTTGGCTTGGAAGATGGTTATGATACAGTCCTTGGAGAACGAGGCAATCGGTTATCTGGTGGTCAAAAGCAAAGAATAAGTATCGCTCGAGCAATTTTGAAAAATGCTCCTGTATTAATTTTGGACGAAGCAACTTCAGCTTTAGATACTGAAAACGAAAAATTAGTCCAACTGGCTTTGGAGAAATTAATGGCAAATAAAACATCCATAATAATTGCGCACAGACTTAGTACTATCCGCAATGTTGACGAAATAATTGTCTTAGGAAAAGGTGAAATTTTGGAAAAGGGAAAGCACGATGAATTGATGGAAAAGAAAGGAATTTATTACAAACTTTCAACTTTGCAAGGAATTGAATCTTAAATTTTTTGTTAAGGTTTGTTATTAAGTTCGTGAAACGTCCATTATTGCAATACCAAAGACAACTTTACTCGAATTAGTTCGTTACTATTGTACTATGCGCTTAATTGTAATCATAACTTGTTTAATAACCTCTACCATTTGGGGGCAACTTGTTACGACCCCTCAAAGTGCGGCTAATTTGGTTCAAAATACCTTGACAGGTCCTGGGGTTACGGTTTCTAATGTGCAATTTACTGGAAATGCCCAAGCAATCGGAAGATTTACTGGAAATGTAACCAATCTAGGATTTACTTCAGGTGTTATTTTAACTACTGGAACTATCTTAAATACGTCAGGCGGACCTCATGGTCCAAATGATCAGACAAATGCAGGAGTAATTAACGGTGCTCCGGGTAATAGTCAGTTGAGTAACGTAATTGGTGGCACCTCTACCTTTGATGCCGCAATTTTAGAATTTGATTTTGTTCCGCTTTCTGATTCGGTAAAATTCAGATATGTTTTCGGTTCAGAAGAGTACCCAGAATATGTTGGGTCAACATTTAATGACGTTTTTGCCTTTTTTATATCTGGCCCAGGGATTGCTGGAATTCAGAATATGGCTCAATTGCCAGGAGGTGCTGGAATCGTTAGTATTAACAATGTTAACAACGGATTCGGTGGTACTCCCGCTTCAAATCCTCAGTATTTTATTGACAACGGAACGGGCTCCCCTGCTGGTACCGATAACAACGCATTACAATACGACGGCTTTACAAAAACCTTGACGGCGGTTTCTAAAGTAATTTGCGGTTCAACGTATCATTTAAAAATTGCTATTGCAGATGTTGGTGATGGTATATTTGATTCAGGAATTTTTCTTGAAGCAAATAGTTTAACGGCTAATGTAAGTGTGAATATTGTTACGTCCATTTCAAATAATGCGTTTAATGATCCAACCATAATGGCAGAAGGTTGCACAAATGGATCGGTTACAATAACCCGCGTTGGGGCTCAAACTGGAACTACTTCATTAACAATACCTATTACAATGTCTGGAACTGCAACTGAAGGTGTGGATTATTCAAATATTCCAAACAGCATTACTTTTGCCCCAGGACAAACGGTTCAAGTAATTAATTTCAGTTCTACAGCAGATGTTTTAGTTGAAGGCCAAGAGTCTATTATTTTTGAATTTGGCATTGCAGATCCATGTGGAAATTCACAAAATCAGACAAGAACGCTTTACATAAAAGACATTTTACCCTTAGCGGTCACACTTGCTGATACATCGGTTATTTGTCCTGGAAGTACGGTAGTGTTAGATCCTAACGTAACTGGTGGGGGTGGTACTTATACTTATTTGTGGAGTCCAACTGGAGAGACTACAGAAACAATTAGTGTCAGTCCGTTGGCTACACAGATTTATACAGTTACGGTCACTGAAAGTTGTTTAAACAATACGGCCTCAGCCTCAGGCACTGTTAGTATTCCTGTATATCCACCGATTGTATTAGTTGTGACAAATGATATTGTAGAGCAATGCCCATATGTCCCATTTGATTTAACCGTTGAGCCGTCTGGTGGTGCAGGGTTCTACACAGTTCAATGGTCGCAAGGAACTACACTGCTTGGTATTTCAAACCTGCAAAATGTTATTCCTTCAACAACTACAACCTATACGGTAAATGTGACGGACCAATGTGGGGTGGTTGGTACTGAAAATGTTTTAATTACTATATTGAGTCCTCCATTATTAATCACAACTACACCTAAACAAATAGTATGTCCGGGAGACAGTACGTTGATCGGCGTTACCGCAACGGGCGGGTGGGGAACTTATTATTACGATTGGTTACATACTACAGAATCTACCGCTAATGTTTGGGTAAACCCTCGTGAAACAACGACTTACACGGTTAATGTTTCAGATGATTGTCAAACCTTTTATGTTACAGGTCAAACCATTGTAGAAGTGATCAGACCAACAGCGGATTTTGATTTTTCTGAAAACTTATTGTTTGAAAATATTCCAATAACTATTACCAATAACTCTATTGATGCAATCAACTATGAATGGAATTTTGGAAATGGTACTACAAGTACGGTTGTGCATCCAAATGTGGAATATAGACCACCCGGTGATTACTTGATTAGTTTAGTAGCCATTAATTATTTAGGTTGTAGAGATACAATTTCTAAGTTGATCACAATTACCCCAGAGTGGTACTTTTACGTGCCAAATACGTTTACTCCTGACGATGGTAATTTTAACAACGTCTTTAAAATGTGTGGCACAAACATTACTAAATTAGATATCAAAATTTTTAATCGCTGGGGAGAAATTGTTTTCAAGGATGATCAGGTTAGATTCGAATGGGACGGAACGTACAAAGGTGTGGTTTGCCAGGATGGAGTTTATAACTATGTAATAAACTATGTAAACATCTTGGGCGAAGAACATACTGCGTTAGGTCATGTCAATCTAATTAAGTAAAATACCGTTGTAAAACCCTCAACTCATCGTTATGTCAAAAATATAATTGGTTCATTAACAAGGGTTAACTTGCAAATTCGATTTCCGAAAAGCCTCGATTTAAGACTTTTGCACCGTTCTTAGCAATTCATTATTGGGTTATTCTGAGAATAAAGCTCTCAATTTTTCCTTTTTCTTTTGTAAATCTCTGACTTCAGTGCGTTTGTGTCTCGCTATATTGAAGTATCTCCATTTTAACATGACGTGCCCTTTGTAGTTGTAGAAGAAGTAAGCGAAAAATCCGGTTGTGGGTAATGAAAAGCCATATATGCAACTCTCTAAAAATGACAAATTTAATAGGGGAGGTATGTAAAGCAAAAACAAAACATATACAGTCGGGTACAATATTAGGCCTAATAGAACAGCCATTGGCGCGTAATATTCAACCTCCTTGGTGATTTTTGAAACAAAAAAATCGGTAAGTAAATATTGTACTAAATTATGGATACAGCCGAAAACAAAAAGAGGAAGTGCTAGTATTAGAAAAATACTAGAAAAAATAAGTTGACGAAGAAACATCCTTAATCGGATATTTCTATCTAAAAAATGGGATGCTATGCCGTCGTTATTTATCTCAAATTTAACCTCTTCGAGTAGTGCTTTTGCCTCTGTAAGTTTCCAAGGCGCGCCTATGTTCCATTCAATTATTTTATCGCGTATATCGCGTATTTGTTCAACATTGTTCGAAGCGGAGTTGTTCTCGTTATTAAAATATTTCAATCCTAACACCGAGTGAAATTCTTCTACCAATTCTTCGTCTTCTTTGGAATCTGAATTAAATAAAAGCAATTCAAGACTCATTCTAATTTTTTCCGTTAATCTTTTTGCAGATTTGGAATCGTTATTATCCTCAGCGTGATAAAAATCGCTTACTAAGATTGGAATTCCAATTTTGATAACAATGTCACTTCTGAATTTTTCCGGATACAAATAATTAATTCCTATAGGAATTATTTTCAATGGAAATTCGGATCCATTGCGTCGAAGTGTTTCTAAAGCAATGCGGGCTGTTCCACTTTTTATTTCGCG
Source organism: Crocinitomicaceae bacterium (assembly GCA_043720875.1). Lineage (GTDB taxonomy): Bacteria > Bacteroidota > Bacteroidia > Flavobacteriales_D > Crocinitomicaceae > JAYSRU01. Next base: position 9,231 of record JAYSRU010000125.1, on the reverse strand, counting down.
CAGTCTTCTTTCTTGAAAACTACTCCCTTCTGGAAAAATTGTTAATACTTCACCTTCTTCTAGTATTTCGTAGCAGGCTAAGAAGGAATTAGCATTCGAGACTCCTTCAGTGGTTCCTTCACCTTTTCTGTTAATCGGGATCATTCCAAAATTCCGCAATAACTTGGAACGAAATTTTCCTTTGAAAAATGTTGCTTTTGCCATGAAAAAAGGCTGTCTTGGCATGATACTTCCAATTAACCAAGCATCGATTAGTGTGTTAGGATGATTGGCAACTATGATGGAAGGGCCTTCCGCAGTTAAAATGCTTTTATTGTCAATTTTGATCTTTCTATAATAGAAAAACAATCCAATTTTAACAATGTATTTAAGAATGTTGTAGGTCATTTCTAAGGTTGGCTGATAATAGTAAGCGAAAGTACAATTCCTTTTGTTATATAACTCGCATTATTAACATAATATAAGAAATCAACGAATCAAGTTTACATGGCCATTTAGTTGTACTTCCTTGTCTGAAAAGTCTGTAAATTTAATTTTCCAAATGTAGGTTCCATCCTGGCACATAACACCGTTGTAGGTTCCGTCCCATTTGTCATCAAAATCATTAGCTTCCCAAATTAGTTCACCCCATCTGTCAAAGATATACATGCTGAAAGTTTTGATATTCCCCCCTTTTGCAAAGAATAGGTTGTTGACCCCAATTCCGTCTGGAGTAAATGTGTTAGGGACGTAAATGATGCCGTCGTAACTTATGCTGACTTGATCTTTGGCTATACAGCCATTAATATCCATGAATGAAACCGTGTACGTAATATTTTGGTTGGGTTGGCATGAAGTGTTTTGGCAATTTACACAGCTTAGAAAATCAGTTGGAGACCAAGTATATGAACCAAATGAACTTCCATTTGCAGTGAGAAGAAGGTTGTCTCCGAGAAATGGGAACTGATCAGGGCTTGTATAGACAAATGGTAATGGGAACAAGTCGATAAAAACATTTGCGGTGTCAATACATCCAAACTGATCTATTCCGGTAACAGTATAAATTGTTGGTGCTGGAGGAAAAACAGTTGTATTGGCCCCAACAGGGTTGGTTACAGAGCTTGATGGGCTCCACGTATAACTTATTCCTCCGTTTGCCCAAACAAATGCACCTTGTCCGGGGCAAATGATGGAGTCATTGCCTGCATTGATTACTGGCACGTGCACATCAATAAAAACAGAGTCTATGGTTGTTCCACATGAGTTTGTGAAATTCACAATATAAGAGGTGTCGACAAGTGCATTACTAATCACCACCGAACTGTCATTTCGATTTAAGGCATAATTTGGAAGCCATAAATAGGATTCTGCACCACTAGCGGTTATGGATATTGGTAATCCATAACATAAATTAAGTTCATCAGGTAACACCGGAATTGGAGGGGTGAAGTAAACCGAAATCTTTGTAGTATCCTTAACGATGCAACCTTCTAAGGTTGTCATGGTGCAAATGTATTCGGTTGTTGTTAAAGGATGTGCCAAAGTATTTGCTACTAGTGGATTATCCAATGTTGTAATTGGAGACCAGCTATAACTTACAGCACCTGAAGCAAATAATGGGACCGTATTATTCGTGATACAGACGGATGTGTCGGATCTAATACTAGTATTCAAATCATAAACTTCCAAGATTACTTCAACAGTATCAAGTCCACATTGATTCGAAATTGCGACTGAAAAAGTGGTAGTATTTTGTACTGTTGCTGTTGGACTGGCAATTAAAGCATTATTTAAAAATGGAGCAGGCGTCCAAACATAATTAGTACCTCCGAATGCCTCAAGTGTATATGGAATTCCAGGACAAACTGGTGATGGTGGAGTAACAATACCTCCTTGGAATTCGGCAATATTAACAACAAAAACAGTCGTGTCTGGAGAATAGCAATTGTTTGTGTCGGAAACAATAAGTGTTACAGTGTAAGTATTGGGTGTTGTATATAAATGTGTTGGATTTATTAGTGTTGAAGTTGTTCCGTCTCCAAAATCCCAAAAGAAAGCATTACCATTGGACGAATTATTATCAAAGACCACTACATCTGGAATGCATATAATTGGGTCTGGTACACCTACCACTGCTTCAATACTATTTAACTCGAACTTCCAGGCTGCAAGATTGCAATTCGAGCTAAGGTTTTGAGGAGAAACGACACCCGGGGTTGTAGTAAATCCGGTATTATTTCCCCCGCATGCCGCACAAACTGCATGATAAATTTTTCCTTGCTTGTCAAACCTACTTGTGCCACCATCAACGTGATTAAACGAAGAGGCTGCCCCTCCCATAAATGTTGCATAATCTAAAGTTACAGCATTGGGTGAAAAAACCGCTACCCAAAAATTGCTACCATTCGTAGTGCTTTGGTAAGCATCCAAAGTAACTGGGAAGCCGGTAGTTGTACTATTGATTGCTTGACTATTTTGGAAATTTACAGTCCCTCCCCAGCCTGCGACATAAATATCACTGCAATTAGAGACCAAGAATGCGGTTGGCGAAAGAGAAGCATGACCATTGCCTGCACCAATGGTAGTGTTGAAAATCATCGTGTTCAGTGCAGGATTAAATTTTCTAATGAATTGTCCAGCGTTAATATTGAAATATGTTCCCGCAGTCAAAGGCATAGGGGCTTCATTTTGTCCTAAAACGTAAACGTCATTATTTAAATCAATTTGGACAAAATAGGCTTGATCGAATTCGTTAGTTCCAATGTAGCTTCCTGTGGTAAACGAACCATTTATTGGGTCTAGTTTTACAATGTACCCATCTCCTGCACCACTGTAAGCAGGTGTATGTCCTGCACCGAATCCGAGGCCTCCAGAACTCGTTGTGCCTCCAACAAAATAAGGCACCCCGGCACTATTAATTTGTATCGCATTACCCGTTTCATCATTGGATCCACCAAAATAGGTGCCCCAAACTAAGGTGCTTAAATTGGGTGATAGTTTAAAAACAACCGCATCTAAACTTCCTCCAAAGGATTGATCGGCACCAGCAGTTGTTGGAAAATTTCCGGATGCGGTTGTGCTGGCAACATAAATATTTCCCGCTGGATCTACGATTATTTCTCCTCTAAATGGATCACCGTAATTAAACGCTAAAACACTACTAGAATTGAAACCATCATTGCTTGTTCCTCCCATATATGTTGATCCGATTAAGGAACTTCCCGAAGCAGAAAATTTACAAACAAAAATGTCTGTTCCTGAAAATGCAAGTTCATTTCCCGAAGTTGGACTTCCTGAAATTGCTGAGCCACCGTTAAACGAATTGTCATAAGAACCACCGCCCATAGGGAAATTATTTGAAGACGTAATACCCATCACGCACAGTTCATTTGCACTGTTACATACAATTGAATTGGGTGTTTCATTACCGCTGCCACCAAAAAAGGTGGAGTACAATCTTGTGGTACCGGTTGCATTAAATTTTGTTAACCCAATATCCATACTTAAGCTACCTTCACCACCAGCAAATGCAGTTTGAAACGCACCAACGGTTAAGGGATAGGTTGGACCTAATACAATTCCACCCGCATATAAATTCCCGCTTTGATCTGGTGTAGCCGTATATCCCCAGTTATCAGAGATACTTCCCGTAAATGTAGAGAACAATAAATATGGATCAATGACAAGCGTTTCGTTAGCATTGTAATTGCCCAATTTGAAAGAGATAATGTTGTTTGTCAATACAAAGGAAACTTTTACCTTCGTTTTATCCCCATTTTTATCTGTAGTCCAAGCTACTGGTGTGTTTTCAGTTATTTCTCCTAACGCAGAGAGAACGTGGAGTTTGCCATTTCCGTCTACCCAAACTTTATCCGCACCGATATATTGATATTTGATGAGACTTGGTTCAACATGGGGCTTAACGATAAATGAATACTTCATGGCTTCATTCGTTTCAACCTTCAAATCAATATTATTGTAAAAATTGGGGTAGAGAATTTCTTGGTGACTGTAAACATCACTTTTCCATTTACTTTTATCATTTCCAAGTAGATAGTTCAAGTGAAAACTTGATTTTTTGGAATCAATTGTTTGCACGTTGGTATTTGATCCGATAAATGTTTGTTGAATGACATTCCAATTTACAACATCGTCTTCATTATGATTCTTATGTGTGGTTTCGGTCTCAGCATGATCATCATGCTTGTGGTATTTGTTGCCGACATCGGTTAAATGATACACAAATCTGCCTTGTTCAAGGTACATCCATCCAGAAACAAGGTCTATTTTGTGTAAAATTTTACTGTCCCATTGTCCTGCATTTTTATTCATCCAAACTCCGTCGTTTTGAGACTGAAACAAGAACGGAATAAAAAGAAATATGAAACAAATTTTATACATAAGTTGGTCGAATATACAAAGCTTTTAGCGGTTCTTTGTTAGGAAAGTGTTAAAAAGTATAATCCTTTTATTTGTCAGTATTAAGAAAGACTTAAAATACTTTAAAAAGTTGCTTCTTACTCAAAAACGAAACCGTAACTTTGCACAAATTTTCTAACCATGAGCGACCCGATACAACACGAATGTGGCATAGCCTTAATTAGATTGAAAAAACCTTTAGCGTTTTATCTTGAAAAATACGGAACCGCTTTTTACGGCCTTAATAAGTTAAATCTGTTAATGGAGAAGCAACATAATCGTGGTCAAGACGGTGCTGGTGTTGCCAATATTAAATTGGACATGCAGCCTGGTGAACGTTATATCTCTCGTTATCGTTCGATTGACAGCAAACCAGTGCAGGATATTTTTAATCACATTAATAAAAGGTTTTTAGAAATTGAAGAAGAGGATCCTTCGAAATTAAAGGATGTTGATTATTTAAAGAAACATGCGGGTTTTACAGGCGAACTTTTTCTAGGTCATTTGCGTTACGGTACGTTTGGAAGAAATAGTATAGAGAGTTGTCACCCATTTTTACGTCAAAATAATTGGCTTACAAGAAATCTAGTAGTTGCAGGAAATTTTAATCTTACCAATGTTGATGAATTATTTGATGTATTGTTAGATATCGGTCAGCATCCAAAAGAAAAATCAGATACAGTAACAGTACTAGAAAAAATAGGACATTATTTAGATGTTGAGAACGATGAAATGCTTGATAAAATGCACGACTCGGGATTAACCACTGCTGAGCAATTCGCTAAAATTGGAGATAACCTTGATGTTGCTCAAATACTTAAACGGGCTTCAGTAGATTGGGATGGAGGTTATGCTATGGCGGGATTGTTCGGTCATGGAGACGCTTTTGTTTTACGTGATCCAAATGGAATTCGTCCAGCATATTGGTTTGAAAATGATGAAATTTGCGTGGTTGCTTCAGAAAGACCAGTTATTCAAACTGTGTTTAAAGCAAGTTTTGAGCAAGTAAAAGAGTTGACTCCAGGTCACGCCTTGATTATAAAAAAGAATGGAGCAGTTGCTGAGGTAAAAATTAATGAGCCAGCAGAGCGAAAAGCTTGTAGTTTTGAACGTATCTATTTTTCAAGAGGAAATGATGCCGAAATATACAGCGAACGTGTTAACTTAGGAAAGTTAATTGTCCCTATGGTAATGGAGGCGGTTGATAATGATTTCGATAATTCTGTTTTCTCATTTATTCCTGCGACAGCTGAAACTTCTTTTTATGGAATGATCAAAGGGTTGGAGGATACACTTAACGATCGAAAGTTTGAACAAATCAAAGCTTTAGGCGTGAATCCAAGTGAAAACGATTTGAAACAAATTATTTACCAGCGACCGAGAATAGAGAAAATCGCAATCAAAGATGCGAAGGTGAGAACTTTCATTACACAAGATGATGCAAGAGACGATTTGGTGGCTTTGGCTTATGACATAACTTATGGTTCTGTAAACAAAGGGAAAGATAATCTTGTGGTTATTGACGATAGCATTGTGCGTGGAACAACTTTAAAACAAAGCATATTAAAAATGTTGGATCGCTTAGAGCCTAAAAAAATTGTTGTGGTTTCAAGTGCTCCGCAGATTAGATATCCAGATTGTTACGGAATTGACATGGCAAAGATGGGCGATTTTATCGCCTTCGAAGCAGCAATTGGATTGTTACATGATCGTAATTTGTCTCATATCATTGAGGAGGTTTATCACAAATGCATTAATCAAAGTAAGTTACCGAAAGAACAAATAGTGAATTACGTTAAGGATATCTATAAACCATTCACTGCGGTCGAAATATCAACTAAAATAGCCCAACTATTAGCTCCACCAAATTTGAAAGCAGATTTAAAAATTGTTTATCAATCTCTTGAAAATTTACACGAAGCCTGCCCTAAAAATCTTGGGGATTGGTATTTTTCAGGTAATTATCCAACTCCTGGTGGAAATAGAGTAGTTAATACTGCTTTTATCAATTGGAAGGAAGGTAAAAACCAACGCGCGTACTAAGCCAAAAAAAACCGTGAAAAAGCAAATCGGAATACTTTTTTATATTTTCAGCGCATATATTGTGCTTCAATTTATATGGTGGGGATATTTGCTTTTGAAACTCACTAATCAATTATTAGTAAATGATGTAACTGCCTCAAAACGGGCACTAATGATCGTAGGGGAAGGCTTAATTTTCTTTGTTCTATTAATATTTGGATTGTGGAAAATTCGATCTTCTGTTAAAAAAGAACTTACTTTTTCAAGAAGGCAAAGTAATTTTTTACTTTCCGTAACGCATGAGCTTAAAACTCCTTTAGCCGCGAATAAGCTTTATTTACAAACGATCAAAAAACATGATTTGGGTGAAGCTAAACGAAATGAATTGTTGGATAAGGCATTGGATGAAAATAAAAGATTGGAATCGATGGTGGACAACATTTTGACCGCCTCGCGTTTAGAAAACAAATCATTTGATTTAGTGTCAGAACCAGTAGATGTCGCTTCGTTATTAATGAATACGGCAAAGTTTTGGAATAACTTTAATTCAAATGAAAAAGTAATCTATGATGGTCCAACACAATTCAACGTAAAAATTGATAAATGGGTGTTGGAAAGTTGTCTTACAAACTTAATCGAGAATGCCATTAAATATGCACCTGAGAGTGAAATATACTTGCGTTTAAGTAGGGTACATGAAAAATATATTATACGTGTTGAAGACACAGGAATCGGAGTAACCAAAACTAAACAAGCATCCATTTTTGAAAAGTTTGTACGTTTGCAAAACGAAGAAACGCGCAGTCAAAAAGGAACTGGTCTTGGTCTCTATATTGTGGCTCAGTTTACCCAATTATTGAAGGGGAATATCGAATATTTACCGAATACACCGCAAGGATCAATTTTTCAAATAACATTACCTTATGACAAATAAATTTGGCTTAATTATTTTAGACGGATGGGGTATAGGTGATGCTTCAAAATCTGACGCAGTATTTCAAGCAAATACGCCCATTTTTGATCGTTTGATGAAATTATATCCCAATACGACGTTAAAAACATTTGGTGAAAATGTTGGATTGCCAGATGGACAAATGGGAAATTCGGAAGTTGGACACATGAATATTGGTGCTGGTAGAATCGTTTACCAAGAATTGACACGGATTAACCTGGCTATTAGAAACGGTTCTTTTTTTGAAAATGAAGTCTTAAAAAGTGCCTTCGTAAATGCGGCTAAAACGAATCAAAAAGTTCATTTTATTGGATTGTTATCGGATGGTGGAGTGCACAGTCATTCTTCTCATTTGAAGGCATTAATTGAAATGAGTGAGCAATTGGGTGTTAAATCATCTTACATACACGCATTCACGGATGGTAGGGATTGTGATCCAAAAGCGGGTTTAGCAAGTATAAAAGACATGCTTGCGTTTGTTCAAAATAAGCCGACTAAACTAAGTTCAATCGTTGGTCGCTATTACGCCATGGATCGCGATAATCGTTGGGAGCGAATAAAGTTTGCGTACGATTTAATGGTGAACAAAACTGGTGAAGGGGTGCAAAGTTTGGAAGAAGCAATTTCAGCATCGTATGACGAGAATGTAACGGATGAGTTTTTGAAACCTATGTATTCGGTGAACGATTACCAAGCAATAGAAGCGGGAGGTTTAGTGATTTGTTTCAATTTTAGAACAGATCGGCCAAGAGAAATTACGATTGCATTGACGCAAAAAGATTTCCCTGAGCAGAATATGAAAGCCTTGAAATTGAATTACTTGAGCATGACTAATTACAACGAGTCGTTCACCAATATTAAAACAATTTTTGAAAAAGATAACCTGAGTCACACCTTAGGGGAAATGCTTTCAAAATACAATCGCACGCAATTGCGTATAGCTGAAACAGAGAAATACCCGCATGTCACTTTCTTTTTTAATGGTGGAAGAGAATTGCCGTTTGAAGGTGAGCAAAGAATAATGATCAATAGTCCTAAAGTTGCCACATACGATCTAGCTCCAGAAATGAGTGCAAAGGAAGTTACTTCCAACATACTTCAAAGCATGAAGGAAACACAACCAGATTTTTTCTGTTTAAACTTTGCAAACCCTGACATGGTTGGGCATACCGGCGTATATGATGCGATAGTTGCTGCATGTGAAACGGTAGATCAATGCCTCGGGGAAATTGTAAGCGTCGCCCAGCAATTTAACTATGAATTACTCATCATAGCTGATCATGGAAATGCAGATTTCTGTATTAACGCGGATGGAACTCCGAATACAGCTCATTCATTAAATCCAGTGCCAGCAATTCTGGTAACTAATGACAAGCACGTGACCATAAAATCTGGAGTTTTAGCTGATGTTGCTCCAACAATTTTGGCTCGTTTGGGCTTGGCTGCGCCGATAGAAATGACTGGAATTAGTTTGGTTTAAGTTAAGTGATTTGGGGTTTTACAAATTTAGGGTAAAACAAACCAGTATTTTTAGCACTATTGCTTCATTTTGCCTCCGTCAGTAGACGGACACGCACCTAGCCCCACCCCTTAATCTTCCTAAGGCAAAAAATTCAAAGCATTAGTTTTTCTCAACAATAAACCTTAACTTGCATCAACTTAAACATATTAACTACATGAAAAACACACTACTATTACTTGTAACTATCTGGGGGGGGGGTAACTTACCTTAATACATCCATGGCGCAAGGTAACATTTGGAAATTGGATGGCAACACAAATGCCTCAGCTACAACCTTTATTGGTTCAACGAACAATAATCCGTTTGCAGTTAGAACCAATAATATTGAACGTTTCAA
>JAYSRU010000124.1:0-1667 GCA_043720875.1 Crocinitomicaceae bacterium | reverse complement strand
CTGAAAGTTTTTTTGTGCATTTTTATCATTTGGGTTAAGGTCGGGATGTAGTTTTCTTGCTAACCTACGGTATGCTTTCTTTATATCTGCTTCTGTTGCAGTTTTATCAATTTCTAATATTTTATAATAATCAATAAATTCCATAAAACTGAGCTGTTTTGATTTCTAAGTTCAAGTTATAAGTGCAATTTTTTTTGAGAAGACTTGGTTAGGTGTTAAGTATTTAAATTTTCTTACTGGTCTGTTATTGATTAATTTTTCCACTTCCTTGACTCTCTTGGTCGTTACTTTAATCAGGTTAGTTTTCTTAGGAAAGAACCTTCTGATTAATCCAATTCGATTCTCAACAGTTCCTTTATCTTGTGAGGTATAGGGTCTTGTAAAGTAAGACGAGGCATTGAGCTTTTTCGCAATCGCTTCATGTTTGCTGAATGCTTTGTCATTGTCAAATGTAATTGTTTTGATTTTATACTTAAGTTTTAATAACCGCTGGCTCATCGCTCGATGCACCACTTTACTTTCTTTAGAAGGAAGAAGCCTGAGTTGAGTACATAAGGTTGAGCGATCCGTCATTACCAAGAGTGCTCCTTTATGATCTTTTCCCATCATCAGATCAACTTCAATATCTCCTATTCGATTTCTCCTTTCAACAATTTTTGGTCGTTGTTCTATACTTACCCGGTTGGGAATAATGCCACGACTATCATGGCGTAATCCTCGTTTGCGGCGGCGCCTGCCATGGGCCAGATGTTGATACAGCTTTTTATCTTTTTTATCTTCCCTACGATTGCTTTGCTTGCAATGCCATATCCATTTATATATTGTTTCATGACTCACAAAGTCCCCTAATTGTTTTTTACCTTCAACTTCAATAAGCTCAGGGCTATACTTCTTACTGGTCATTAAATCCCTGGTTATTGCTTTCATCTGCAAATCATATCGCTCTTGTTTTGGTTTTATCTTATGACGAATATCCGTTCTTCGTTGCGCATTTTCCGCTCGATATTCTAATGCTCCTCTACCTCGTTTTGGCGTATTTCTGCTTAGTTCTCTGCTTATTGTTGCGGGATCTACTTCAAGTATTGTCGCAATTGTTTTTTGATTTGATCCGCTTTTTAGTAATGCTTCAATCTGATACCTTTGTTCAGAACTGAGCTGACTGTAGTTTTTTGACATAGACAATCCAAAGATTACGCTTCTCAGCCAACTTTCGCCAAGAACCCATAAAGTTCTTTGGCGAAAGTTTTATCTTTGAATTGCACTTATTGGTTGAACACGGCATTTAATTTATTCATTTTTTATTAAAAACAACAGCATGAATCTGACACATCAATCTTCCTTAATAAAGCTAAGTCTGCTGCTTGCTCAATGTGATTTTTGCCTACATAAAACCATCACTAATAATTTAACGCTAAAATAAAAAGCTATGTTGTATTTTGAAAAATTAGCTTATGCAAAACGTCCCCGTAAATCAGTACTAGGTGTATTTACCTCACCTGCGCCGCCTGAAATTGCTCCGAATCCGGGCAAACCCATCCCTGGTTTTAGTGAAACTGAGAAAAATGAGTCTACACGTATGGAAGATAATTTGAAGATCAATCCTTCCCATAATGAAGATCCCATGCCTCAATCTGAACAGTCAAAACCTAAATCATTATAAAAAATTA
>JAYSRU010000123.1:0-4676 GCA_043720875.1 Crocinitomicaceae bacterium | reverse complement strand
CGTGGTTTTATGTCCTTTTCTAAAAGCAATCGTATTGCATCACCAGCAGTTTCACATTCCTTGTTTTTCTCTGCGCTTAACGCTGGATTTGAAGAACTGTAGGGTAAACTCATTCCTAACGCTTCAATTGCTGAAGCCATAGTATTCGCCGTATACATACCTCCACAAGCGCCTGCTCCCGGACACGAGTTTTTGATAACACCCTTGAAATCTTCTGGTGTTATTGCATTATTCATTTTTTTACCCAGCGCTTCGAAGGCAGAAACAATATTTAGTTGCTCACCGTTCCATTTTCCTGAATGAATACTTCCACCGTACAACATGATTGCTGGACGGTTTAAGCGTCCCATAGCCATTATAGATCCAGGCATATTTTTATCGCAACCCACCACGGCAATCATTGCGTCATACCACTGAGCTTCCATCACGGTTTCGATCGAGTCTGCGATAACATCCCTTGAAACTAGAGAGAATCTCATACCTGCTGTTCCATTTGACATACCGTCGCTGACTCCAATCGTGTTAAAAATAAGTCCAACTAAATCCGATTTCACAACCGCTTGCTTGACATTTTTAGCTAAATCGTTTAAGTGCATATTACACGTGTTTCCTTCATATCCCGTACTCACAATACCTACTTGAGCCTTGTTTAAATCTTCTTCTGTTAACCCAATCCCATAAAGCATTGCTTGCGCAGCTGGCTGAGTTTCATCTTGTGTTATCGTTTTACTGTATTTATTTAATTCTTTCATTTTTACTATTTTATTGTTTAACCGATTTCACGCGATCCAAATAAGCTACTTGAATTTTCCTACCCAACGTTTCATCCCATGATTTTTTGAAAACGTTACCATTTATTGAATCAATTCCAATAATTTCTGCAGCTGTACCGCAATAAAAGGCACTGTCGGCTTCAAATAATTGTGACTCAGTATAACTACCTTCGCTCAATTTAATATTAAGTTCATTACATAATTCAATTACTGCCGCTCTCGTAATACCCGGTAATATGTTACCAGTTTTAGGAGTGAACAATTCACCATTTTTCTCAAAAAACAAATTAGCACCCGGTCCTTCTGCCAAAAATCCTTCCGAATCCAATAAAAGAGCTTCATCAAAACCTAAAGATTTTGCTTCGCTTGTTGCTAGGATTGAATTAACATAGTGTCCACAAATCTTTGCTTCTATTTTTGTAGATCGAGGATGTGGTCTGCAATACGATGAAATCATTAAATTCAAACGACTATCTCCAAGATAAGCCCCCCATTCCCAGGCACAAATAAGGATTGAAACATCTTTAGGTCTGGTTAAACTCATGTTTGGTCCACAATAAACTAAAGGTCGGATATAAGCATTTGTAAATGAATTTAATTCAAGCACCTTTTGCGTCGCTTCTAACAATTCTTCAACCGTGTAATTAAAGGGGATGTTCACTAATTCACACGATTTTTTGAGTCTTTCGTAATGCTCTACCCCTTTAAAAATCACGGAAGCATTATTTACTTCATAGGCCCTTATGCCTTCAAAGGCGCCATATCCATAATGCATAGTTTGGGAGTAAAGATCTGTTACTGAATCTGTAGCCATAACAAAATGGCCATTTAAAAATATTAAAGTGTTGTTGTTGTAATACATGCTGTTCTATTTTATTAATTATTAGAGATAAAAAAAGCCTTTCCAAATGAATGAGAAAGGCTGGTTAAAAATTGTATATACCACTGCTTACTCATCCAGAGAACTGAATAATAATGACAATGACTAATGATCTGTTTGTTGTTTTCATAATTTAATTGAAATAAAAAAAGCCTCCCGATTAATCGGGAGGCTTTTTAATACTATTTGGTATTATTCTATATCCTTCCAATTGCCGATGTGATAATCACACTGACATTAATAATTGAAATAATAATGAATAAATTGTTCATGCTCGTTTTCTTTTGATGTTGCAAAAGTATTGTATATTTTAACATAAATTCAACTAAACTATAAAATTTAACGAATATTGATTGTATTTGTTAATATTTAGTGCTTAATGCTTATTTTCTTTACGATTGTTTCGGCCCCAGATTTGATTTGAACAAAATACAATGCCTCACTTAACATCTGTGTATCCACACCAATTTCATCCGCAGCTAACATGCTTACAAGTGCCCCAACATTTTGTCCTAAAGCATTAAGAATAACAACTTCTTTTGTAGCGATACCATCCATTTTAACCGTGAAACTTGTATTTGCAGGATTTGGATAAATCAATACGTTATCATCGCTCAAACAATTTGTACTGCTTTTTACTCCTAGCACCTTTGACGCTCCATTTAAATCAACTTGGCTTAATCGGTAGTATGTTGTTGCTGCGCAAGGAGTTGGGTCAATGTATTCATAACTCAATAAAGTATTACTATTCCCTGCACCTTGAATTATTTGAGCCAATTCAAAGTTGACCCCATCACAGCTTCTTTCTAGAATGAATTTATCATTATCCCTTTCAGATAGTGTGTTCCAACTTAATTTAGATTTTTTATCCGCACAAACTGCTTTGAATTCTGTCATTTCGACAGATAACAAAGTAACAGGTAAGCAAAATGATTGCGTATTGGACAAACCTCCAGTAGATGCCGTAAAACCAAGATAAGGTGTGTTTGTTCCAAAAATTGTAATCGGATTAAAAGTGGAACTTATCGTTGCATAAGTGATTGTTAGCGCTGTGTTTAATACTGTAGCTGTTAATGTTGTTGTGCCAGCATTCCAACTAATTCTAAATTTATGACTTAGTCCATTTTCAATATTATAATTTGTGCCTGGAGGATTTTGTAATCTTTGAGCAAACGGAGTAGCAACTCTTTCTCCTGGGCTGACTGCATCACAATTACCATCCAAATCAGGATTTATATTCCCTCCAAACCACATGTCCAAATGGTCAGGGTCTTCAGGACTAACGCATCCTAAAAATGGAGCAGTGAAGTCATCTCTATCCTCAAAATTTGTATACGTATCTAGCTCAACCGTCAATGAATTTAATATTCCACCTGCACCTAAGCTTCCACCAGCTGTCCCGCATTTACAACGGCCTAAAGGGTCATTTTGAATTACAAATGCCATACCATCAGCACCTGCATCGCTGGAACCAAGATTAACATCTATTTCATAGGTAAAGTTTGCTAAAAAGTTTAACGTTGAATTGGCATCCCATGCACAACCGCGTTGGGCAACCAAATCAGGTGTTAGGGTTACGCAATTGAATGGAGAAGGTGAAACGGCATCATCAATCAAATTTAATTGCGGGTTGGTAGATGTTCCTGTCGTAAAACTAATAATTGGGCAACCAACAGCTGGACCGCCTGTATTTCTTGGTATGACCTGCCAATAATATAAAGTGGAGTAATTCATTACTGTTGCAAAAGAAGTAGCCGTCGTGTTACCAACAAACGGAGGTGTTGCAGATGTTCCAAAATAAACATCGTAGCTCGTTGCGGTATTGCATCCAGTTGAAGCTGGAGCCGTCCATGTTAACGCGTTACATGTGCTTACGTTTGTTGCTAAGTTGGCGGGAATCAAAGCTGAGGCACAAGTTGGAACAGTAGCATTTGATGCAATAAGTGAAATAGCATCGATTGTAGCACCAGGATTGGTGCCAACACTTCCGTCGTTTTGCCAGCTAAATACCAATCGTTTTGTTGTTCCAGCGTGTGAAGCAGGAATTGTAATAGTAACAGTAGCACAAGCTGCCTGCAAGGTATAAAAAGAATTCCCTAATTGCACAGCGGAACCATCAGTGGTTGTAAATATGGTGTTAGCCACTGGCGTAACAGCGGTTGAACCTAAATAGATTCTTATTCCATCAAAACTATTCTCACCCCCGGATCTCCAATTGAATGATAAAACGATGCACGTTTGACCAGGCGGAAATGTTACATCATCATAAAAATGCGAAATCGCTGATGTTGTGGCTGTGTAATTGTTATTTCCTGCAGCTGTTCCAACATAAGCACCTTTGGTTCCGGCACAAAATGATTGCGTACCTGCAAACCAAAGATTTGTGGGGCTGTTAACGTTTGACCAACCGTTTGCTGCAAATGTATTGGTTGCGCTTTCAAAACTACCATTAGCACCGGAAGTACCTGAATTATTCAGTGGGTTAATGATTGTTGTTTGTGCTAGATTTATAAAAGGAAGTAGACATCCTAAAATAAATACCTGCTTTTTTATTGTTGCTACTGTGATGTTAGGTAATCGCATGTTTACAAAATATTAATTGTTATGCAAATGTAAAGTAAACGTGAATTTGAGTTACGGCTTAAAAGGGTAACAAATGGATAACATATGGGTAACTAAAGGTTAACCAATATTAATAATCAAGCAGTTAGCAGTAAATTATGTTCAAAATTGAACATTCATACGATCAAACAGTGGTATTGAAGCTTGCGCTTCGACTTATTGTAGTAACGTGAGATAAGAACTGATATTTACCTCGCTCTGAAGATTAAGCTTTTTACGCAATCTATTTTTAAAAACCTTAACGCTTTCTGGTGTAATATTGCGGTATGTTGCAATTTCCTTATTACTTAAATTTAAAAAAATTAGGCTGCATAGTTCAATTTCAAGTTTAGATAAACTCGGATGAGTTTGCACTAATTTAGTTTTGAAATTCATTAACAAAATATCGGATTTCTCGTGTA